>JBMNCO010000019.1:0-16985 GCA_049366815.1 Desulfatiglandales bacterium
TTAATCATAGCCTATTTATTTAAAGAATAAAATCGTTTGACTTTAAACCTCTTTTTAATTAAGTTAGCGTTTTTAAATTAGTATTATTAAATGTTTAACATTGAAGATTACAACTACGAACTGCCGGATGACTTGATTGCCCAAGTCCCTGCCTCCATGCGTGATAGTTCTCGTCTTCTCTTTGTTAAACGTGACAGGGGGACCATCACTGATTGTCATTTTCGGGAACTCCCCCACTTGTTACACCCCGGTGACATCCTGGTCGTGAATAACACCAGGGTTGTTCCTGCCAGGCTTTTCGGCCGAAAGGAAACCGGTGGGCACGTTGAGGTCCTAGTCCTGGGGCGTTCAGGAGACGAGCCCCGGGAAGCCAATCTCCGTTGGTGCCTTTTGAAATCCTCAAAGCGCCCTCAAAGAGGGACCCTTCTGCTCTTTGAAAAAGGGGTTTCCGGTCAGGTGGAAAATCTTGGAGAGGACGGGCTTGTTCAAATATCCTTTCAGTGCCCGACATCCATTGATTCATTTTTGGATGATGAGGGCGTTATGCCCTTGCCCCCCTATATCAAAAGGAAGAGGGACAATGGACTCTCTTTATTGGACCGGGAAAGGTATCAGACTGTATTTTCCAGAGAAACGGGTGCGGTGGCTGCACCCACAGCCGGTCTTCACTTTACTGAGACGCTCATTGAGGAGCTGAGGCAAACGGGCATCCTCATCGTGGAATTGACACTCCACGTCGGGCACGGGACCTTCAGACCCGTCAGGGCAAGGGACATACGAAATCATAAACTGGGCGAGGAAAGATTCTTTTTGAGTGAGGAAGCGGCGGAGGCCATTAATCTCTGTAAAAGGAAAGGGGGTCGCGTCATCGCCGTGGGGACCACCGTGGTAAGGACCTTGGAAACCTTGGCGACGTCCCAAGATGAAATCTCACCAGGGGGCGGGAAAACGGGACTTCTCATTACACCGGGCCATACCTTTCACGCGGTTGACGGCATGATCACCAACTTTCATCTCCCAAAGTCTTCTCTCCTTTTTCTCGTTTCCGCATTTGCCGGGCTTGACTTGGTAAAGAGGGCCTATGCCTGGGCCGTGGAAAAGCGTTACAGGTTTTACAGCTATGGAGACGCTATGATGATTGTCTGAGGCCGCCCTTGCCCATGAACGGACGAGGGGGAAAAAGCCGGACATTGAATCAGAAAACAGTGAATAAATTGTAGCCGTCTGCAACCTGTGATACTGTGTTGAACCCGTTTCCATCCAAAACCACATGATTTCTGGATGGAGCGTTCTGCTATCAGCATTCAGCGCTCACAGCCTGATGCCTTATCTTCGCATAGCTTTTGCTGATCGCTGCGGGCTGTCAGCGCGAATCCGGGAATACTCATTTCCGGATGTGGAAGAATCATATTTTGAGCCTTAAAGGGATCATGGTGGTCTCTTTTTAATACCAAATTCAGAACAGAAACTTTTGAGCATCTTGAATTTCAGGGTTCTTTACAAAAAAAATACGGTCCGGGCCAGGATATGCGAGGTCAAGACCCCCCACGGCTGTTTTGAAACACCGGTTTTTATGCCCGTGGGCACCCAGGCTTCAGTAAAGTCCCTTTGCCCTGAAGACCTGGAAGAGATCGGGGTAAGGATTATATTGTCCAACACCTATCATCTCTATCTCAGACCGGGCCACGGCACCATCGAAAAACTTGGCGGGCTTCACCGGTTTATGGACTGGAATAGGCCTATTCTGACGGACAGTGGAGGCTTTCAGGTCTTCAGCCTAGCCAAGCTCAGGCACATCTCTGATGACGGGGTTACCTTTCAGTCCCATCTGGACGGTTCCAAGCACTTCATCGGCCCAAACGAGGCTATGGAGATTCAACGGGCACTGGGGAGCGACATCATGATGGCCTTTGATGAGTGCGCTCCCTATCCGGCCGATCATGAATATGTTCGGAATTCGGTCAGGTTGACCAGCCTTTGGGCGGAAAGATGCCTTGCGCATAAAGGGAACAGCCCCCAGGCCCTCTTCGGAATCGTTCAGGGCGGCGTGTACCGCGACCTGAGGGAAATGAGTGCCAAGGATCTTGTGTCCATGAATTTTGATGGCTACGCCTTGGGCGGCCTCTCCGTCGGCGAGGATATGGAGACGCGCCTCAGCGTGATCAAAGAGACCGTGCCCCTCCTTCCGGAAGACAAACCCGTCTACCTCATGGGTGTGGGGAAACCTGAAGATATCGTGGAAGCCGCTCTTCTGGGTGTGGACATGTTTGATTGTGTCATGCCCACGAGAAACGCCAGGAACGGGACTCTGTTTACGAAAAGGGGCAGGATTGTGATCAAAAACGCCTGTTACACAGAGGATCACCGGCCCATTGAAGAGGACTGCGGTTGCTACACATGCTCCCGCTTTTCCAGGGCCTATCTCAGGCATCTTTTCATGGCCAGGGAAATCTTGTCCTACAGACTGAATACCATTCACAACCTTTTTTATTACACGCGTCTTATGGAAAAGATCAGGGAAGCGATCCAAAAGGATGCTCTGGAAGAATTCAGACTTGAGTTTTACGCCCGGCGGCAAGAGGGATGTGAAAACAATCCGTAAAAAAGGTCTGGGCCTGCGATGAAAGACGATAAGACTCGTTGAGAAGGTCACTGGTCAGCCCCTTTGTGGCACTCAACAATGAAAACATTTTGCCCCTAATATAAATCAGATGGAGGTATCACAATGAATTTTTTGGCATATGCTATGGGAACGGGCGGCACAGGCGGTACAGGCGGAGGGGGAGGATTTGGCGCCTTCGTGCCCATTATTATCATGTTTGCAATCTTCTATTTTTTGCTGATACGCCCTCAACAAAAAAAAGCAAAGCAGCACAGGGCACTCCTATCTTCTATAAAAAAGGGGGACAAGGTGGTGAGTTCCGGAGGGCTCCACGGCATCGTGACCGGTCTCACTGATGATGTAGTGACCGTGGAAATAGCCCCCAAGGTGAGGGTGAAGATATCCAGAGCATCTATCGGCGGAGTTATAAGGAAGGCGGATGCCAGTCCGCAGGAATAAGCAGGACACGGTTTTGTGCCCGCGGGACGCGGGATAAAGGAGTGAACAGTGGCAAAGAATTTAGGCTGGAGAGGTGTTATTGCGGCTCTTTTCATTCTGGCGGCGGCCCTCTATTTGGTGCCTTCCATCTGTGGAAATCTTCCTCCATGGTGGTCCGGCGCTCTGCCCCAGGAAAAAATTCATTTGGGGCTGGACCTTCAGGGAGGCATGCATCTTGTCCTGGAAGTGGAAGCAAAAAAGGCGGTTGAAAGCAGCCTGGAGAGAGTCGTGGAGGAGCTGAAACATGACTTCCGAACAAAGAAGATACGTTACCAGGAGTTAAAGCGGCGAGCTGGAGATGGAATCGATGTCACCCTCATGAGGGAGGAAGATGTATCCCAGTTCAGGGATTTGATCGCGAGTAATTACCTCGATTTTGGGATTAAAGACCGCGGCTCAGAGGGACAAGGGCCATCCTTTCAGCTTGTCCTTGATGAAAAGGCCAGGACCCATACCATGAAGATGGCAACGGATCAGGCCCTGGAGACCATTCGAAACCGGATTGATGAATTCGGTGTCAGCGAGCCCGACATCAGGCCCCAGGAAGATTTCAGAATTCTGATTCAACTTCCCGGCATTCAGGACCCCAAAAGGGCCATAGAACTGCTCGGCAAAACCGCCCTTCTCGAATTCAAGCTGGTTGATGAAGAAAACAGCATCGAATCGGCCTTGGAAGGAAACATGCCCGTCGGCAGTGAAATACTCAAAGAGATCGTCATTGATTCGAGAACAGGGAGCAAAAGGGAGATCCCCTACCTTCTGAAGCGCCGGACGCTTCTGACGGGCGAGTACCTTACCGATGCCATGGTGCAGATCGATAGTCAATACAATGAGCCCTATGTCTCTATTTCCTTTGATGCACGCGGCGCCAGGCTTTTTGAGCGGATCACCGGCGATAATATCGGCAAGAGGCTTGCCATTGTACTCGACAACCATGTATATTCCGCGCCCGTGATTAGAGATAAGATCGCCGGCGGCAAGGCCCAGATCACCGGTGCCTTTACCATGGATGAGGCACGGGATCTGGCGATTGTCCTGCGGGCAGGCGCCCTCCCGGCACCGGTGAAAATATTGGAGGAGAGGACGGTGGGTCCGTCCCTGGGAAAGGATTCCATTGACAAGGGCTTCAAATCCATGCTCATCGGAGGCATCGTGGTGATCATCTTCATGGTCATCTATTATGGACTTTCCGGTCTGGTTGCAGACATGGCCCTTTTTCTCAATATCCTCTTTATCATGGCGGGACTGGCATTTTTCGGGGCGACCCTGACCCTGCCCGGCATCGCGGGCATCATCCTGACCATAGGAATGGCCGTGGACGCCAATGTCCTTGTGTTCGAGAGGATTCGAGAGGAGTTGAGGCTGGGTAAACCCCCAAGAGCCGCAATAGAAGGGGGCTACAGCAAGGCCATCGTGACCATTCTCGACGCCAATGTCACGACCTTTATCGTCGCTCTGGTCCTGTTTCAATTCGGAACAGGTCCAGTCAGAGGTTTCGCCGTCACGCTCAGCATCGGCATCGCGGCCAGTTTTCTGACCGCCGTGTTCATGACACGCATCGTTTTCGACTATTTTTATGTCTTCCGAAAGTGGAAGAGATTGAGCATCTGATCATCTCCAAAGACTTTCCGACATTACTCATGAGGTAGGTAATTCTATGGAATTTATAAAACCGGGAATCAACATTGATTTTATCGGGAAAAGGAAACTGGCCATGTTTTTTTCCCTGGGCATGATCATTGCCACCATACTCCTGCTTGTCTGGAGGAACGGGCCGAACTACGGCGTGGACTTTTCCGGTGGCATCCTCATTCAGGCCAAATTGGAACAAAAAAAGACCCCGGATGAGATCAGAAAGGCCCTTGAAGCGATTCAACTCCATGACAGCATCATCCAGGAATTCGGTGAAGAAGGCCAGTTCGAGTACTTGATCAGGGTCAGAACCACCGATGTCGAACTGGCGGGACTGGACATGCAAGTAAGACAGGCCCTTATCGACTATTTCGGTAAAGGCGTTGAGATCCGTCGAGTCGAGATGGTGGGCCCCAAGGTGGGGAGTGACCTCAGGCAAAAGGCCCTTTTCGCCATCTTTTATTCTATTCTTTTTATTGCTATCTATATTTCCGGCCGCTTCGAGCATCAGTGGTTGATGAGCATCATCATGGCCCTTTCTCTGGCCCTTGTCGTCTATATCGCCTCAAGTGTGGGGCTGCCCATCACCTGGTTGATTCTGCTGGCGCTCATTGTCACACTCGGTCTCTGCTGGTTTCTCAGGCTGAAATATGCCCTGGGCGCAATTATCGCCCTGATCCATGATGTGGCCATAACGGTCGGGGTATTCGCCCTGACCGACAGAGAGATTTCCCTGTCCATCATCGCGGCCCTACTGACGATTGTCGGGTATTCCCTAAACGATACCATCGTTGTCTTTGACAGGATCAGGGAAAACCTCGGGCGATTCCATAAACGTAATTTTGCGGAGGTCATGAATGCCAGTATCAACGAGACCCTTAGCAGGACCATTTTGACCTCCACGACGACCCTTGTCGTTGTGATAGCACTCGTTGTTTTGGGTGGCGGCGTGATCCATGACTTTGCCTTTGCCCTCTTAATCGGGGTCATTGTCGGCACCTATTCTTCCATCTTCGTAGCGAGCCCGATTCTCCTTATATGGCAGCGCAGATTTTCCAGCAATTCCAATTCGAGTAAGGGCTCCCGCTAACAAGGGACGGTTGATTGACAAGAAAAAGGAGAAAACATCCCCGCTCCAGCCATACAACCCTCTGGGTCATCCTTCTTTTCCTGGTAGGGGTTGCGGCCCTGATCTGGTGGTTCCGCCCCTACCTCTTTCCCGCATCCCCCCAGTTCAATTATCTGGTTATTGAGAAAAACGGCCGGCCCCTGAAACTCGTCAATGGGGAGGTCCTCCAGCTCAATCCCCGAGACGCACTCAGGATCAGAAAGATATCCTCGAACCGGCTCCTCAATCGCGGTTTCCGCCTCTTCTGCGATCAGTTTGACATCAATGCCTTCCTCCACGAGAGCCTGACCGTTTCTGACCAGTTGCCCGATAGAGATGCCTTCAGGAAATATTCCTTTCAGGTGGACGTGAAACACCAAAATCTTTCGGTGGGTCAGGTCAAGATCCTCGTGGAACCGGATCTGGAAGACTGGCTGTCCAAGGTCGACAGGACAATAGATCCGGACCGTAAAATTGCCATTCTCGAGAAGGCTGTGGACATCATGCCGGGAAACGCCCAACTCCGGGCGAAGTTGATCCAGGTCTATAAATCACAGCAAAAATGGTCCGAAGCCGCCCTTGTGCTCGAAAAAACGGCAGAAGAGGACCCCAAGGAAGATATCCTAAAGGAGCTCTTTGAAGCCTACGAGGCCATGGACAACCAAGACGGCATGGTTTCCGTCCTGAGGAGGCTGGTCAAACTGTATCCCGAGGATGTTGAGCGCCGGCTTCAACTGGCCCGGCTCCTGGAGGAATCAAAGAAATCCGCTGAGGCCGTTTCGGTCTATGAGGCGGCACTGGAAAAACTGGACGAAAAGGGCCGTATCCCTGTCTACAAGATACTGGGCTATCTTTACACGCGACTCGATCAGCCGCAAAAGGCGATTTCTTCATATCTCAAGGCCCTTGAAAAGGACCAAGATGATGTGAATCTCTATTACAACCTCTCCAGCCTTTATGAAAAATCCGGGCAACAGGTCCAGGCCGATTCCTATCTGGCCAAGGCCCTTGATCTTCAAACCGAAGATTTAGGGGCTCGGCTGGCCTTGGCGGAGAGGCTTATCAAAAGGGGGGAGTTGAAAAAGGCAGAAATCCATGTTCGTGAGGTCTTGAAAAAAAGGCCCGATTCCCTCGAGGCCCTCGGGCTCATGATTCCTATCACGGAGGCCAAGAACGACAAAGGGGATCTCATCAGTCTTTACAAGAAGATCCTGTCCCTCGATCCCAAGAATGAGACCATCATCTTCAACCTTGGAGTCCTTGAATATGAGGCCGGGCATCTGGCCGACAGCGCCTCTTATTTCAAGGAATATGTGACCCGGCATCCCAAGGACAAGGATACCCACACCTTTTTGTTTGATATCTACAAAAAGCAGAAGAAATGGGAAGCCGCCTTTTCCGAGGCCCAAACCCTTATTGCCCTCGATCCAAAGGAGACGGCCCCCTACTTTTATATCTTCGAGTATTTCAACAATCGCGGCGAATTCGAAAAGATGATCGAAGTTGCGGGAAAGGGCCTTAAAGGTCACCCTGATAACACGGAAATGAGAGAATATCTGGTCCTCGCCTATCTGAAAACAGGCAAGGATGATCAGGCCCTCAAGGAAATGCAGGAAATACTGACGGTCCGTCCCAAGGACGTCCCCTTGCTCCTCCAAACGGCCAAGCTTCATGAAAAACAAGGGAACTGGAAAAGCGCCCTCGATACCTACAAAAAGGTCCTGGACTTGCGTCCCGGCCATGAAGAGGCCGAAGAGGCTTACCTGAGGATGCGATTAAAGGTGTTGCCCCGTGAATAAAAATCCCCCTAAGCCTCATTACCACGTGGCTGCAGGGCTTATCTGGCAGGACGGAAAGGTGTTGATAACAAAACGCCCGGAAGGAACCCATCTTGCCGGACTGTGGGAGTTTCCCGGAGGCAAACAGGAACCCTACGAGACCCTCCGAACCTGTTTAGAAAGGGAACTGCGTGAAGAACTGGGCATCAAGGTGAGGGTAGACCGGCATTTTATCTCTGTGGATTACGAATACGACACCAAGTCCATTACCCTCCATGTCTTCCATTGCACCGGCCTGACAGGCCGCCCTGTCGCCCTGGAGGGGCAGGAATCCCGGTGGGTCGATCCCGCAGGCCTTCACAGATACACGTTCCCTCCGCCCGACAAAGCGGTAATTGAGGCACTAAAGTCCGAAAACGGCGCCGAGAACTCCTCTGGCCCTCCGCACACGCGCGCCTGCCGACAGCTTCTTCAGAAAAAATGAGAACATGCCTGAGACTCAACGAAGGTCTTTTCTGTTTTCTTCGATCTTTTCTCTAAGGGCAGGATCTGAACTCGCAAAGGATGCAGCCTTGTCAAAATGGAAGAGGGCCTTTTTCCTCTCCTTCTGGCGCTTGAAATAGATCCCGAAATTATAATGCGCTTCCGCCAACCTGTTCTGCCTTCCGTAAGCGACACCAAGCCTGTAAAAGGCCTCGTCTCTCACGGGCGGGATCGTGGTCAATCTTTCATAGACATGGACCGCCCGCGGGTAGTCTTCCACACTCTGATAGGATGCCCCGATGAGATTAAGTGCGGCCCTATCCCGGTTGTCTATTCTAAGGGCCTTTTCCAGGATCCGAATCGCCTCCCTGTCCTTTCCCTGCAACTGATATGTTTCCCCTAGGTGGCAGAGGATGGGCACTGAATCCGGCCGGTCATTCAGTGCCGTCTCAAGGTGATGGACCGCCTTTTCATAATCCGATTTCCTCTTGTGTACGATCCCCAATCCAAGATGAGCCATTATGGATTCCGGGGCTTTTTCCTGATCCATAAGAAACAGTCTTTCCGCTTCATAGGGGTCCGGGTTCAGCGCCCTCATAATGGTCCGAAACATGGGAAAGTCATCTGAAAATCTGACCGCTTCGCTCTTCTCAGGTCCAGGATCGAATTTAGCCAGCATGGCTTCCGCCCTGGATATCCGTTCCGGGCCTGCCGGATGCGTACGCAGATAAGGAGGAATCCTGTCGCCCTGCCCCCACTGGCCCCGCTGGAGCTTCTCCAGGATGCTGATCATTCCGCCGGGATGATACCCGGAGGCATGCATATACTTGAACCCCAGTTGATCCGCCTGACGCTCATCTTCTCTGCTGTAATGGAGCTGGGCCTGGGCCCCGGCCGCTATCGAACCGGTTATAATCGGCCCTGACGCCTCACCGCCGATCAAAACGGCGGCCAGCACGGTTGCCATAGTGGCAAGACCAATCTTCTTGTTCTGCTCAATACGCTGGGCGATATGTCGCGCGGAGACATGGCCGATCTCGTGGCAGATCACAGAGGACAGTTCATCAATGCTGGTCATGATTTCAACAAGGCCTGAAAAGACGAAGATATGGCCGCCTGGGCCTGCAAAGGCGTTCAAGGTACGATCATTGATGATATAGAAACGAAAGGGGAAGGGTTTTGTCTCAAGAGGTTCAGTCAGGTATTTACCCAAATCGTTGATGTAGGTATTGAGGAAATCATCGTCCATAACCTCAAATTGCTTCTTCACATCATCAACGAACCTTTCTCCTGCAATCCTCTCATCCTCTATGGAAAGGTCATAGGCACCGGCGCCGACAGGAGAAAAAAAAAGGGAAAAAGACAGGCAGAGAAACAGACATTGCACGAATCGAGCCCATTTCCCAGCCGCCGGATATCTCATGCCTGCAATCATCTGAAAATACCTCTCATGTCCCACGACCGAGGAGTTTGCGGTCTGAACTCTGCAGAGGCTGTGTGGGGAAAAATGCCATGGGGCTTTCGAGTCTATTAATGGGCATCCTCAACATTCACTCTCGGCGCATCTACCCAAAGCCCCTCCAGATCATAAAACTCCCGGACAGGCTCATAAAAGATATGAACAACCAGATCTCCGTAATCCATGAGGACCCAGTGACCTTCCTGTTCACCCTCCACACCGAACGCCCTGATTCCCTCCTCCCGCATTTTCCGACTCAGGTAGCGGCTGATGGCCTGGACTTGTCTACTCGAATTGCCGCTCGCAATGAGAAAATAGTCGGCTATAGAGGTCAAATTCCCCACCTCCAGCAGGATGGGATTTATCGCTTTTCTCTCTTTTATAAGCCTAAGGCAAAGCAGCGCCTTGTCAAGTATCTTCATGAGCTGCGTATAACCCCTTTTCTATAATCTGCACCCTCACCGCCTCAGGGACGAGAAAACGGATCGATTTCCCATTGGCCACTCTTGTCCTGATACCCGTCGACGATATCTCCATCATGGTGGCCTCCATATAAATCAGGGTGTTTCCCGAGGGTACGACAAACTTGCCGGTTCCCTCCAGTTGTTTGAAACCGACATCCAGGTCGGCGAGAAAGGGATCCAATGTATCCACCGGTATACCCGGCCTGTTGATGACTACAAAGTGGGCATAGTCAAACAGTTTTTTGTATTCCTTCCAGGTTTTAATTTCCAAAAAGGCATCCATCCCGAGGATGAAATGGAGTTCAAGATCAGGGGTGAATATCCGGTGGAGTTCACGAAATGTCTCAATGGAATAGGAATGTCCCGGACGACGCCCCTCCAGATCCAGGACATCAAGCAGAGGGGAGGCCTTCACCGCAATCTGGGTCATGAGAAATCGATCATGAAAAGGGGTGACAGGCCTCTTGTTCTTGTGGGGTGGTGAGGCCGCAGGGATCAAATAGACCTTCTCCAGATCCAACCCCTCTCCGACTTCTTCCGCCAAACGCAAGTGGCCGAGATGAACCGGGTCAAAGGTACCACCCAGTACGCCCAATCTCAAAAGTTCTCCCCTTTCTCCGACATATCCCCGCGGGCAGTCTATTCAGATGTTCATCAGCAGGGCGATTCTCCGGTCGTCAATCAGGCTCTCAATTGACAGACGTTTTCCACCTTGTGCGTGCCGTTCGTGATAACCAGGTTGTCACGATGCACAACTTCGTCATCGTGCTTAAAACCCAGAAGGGATTCGATCTCTGTGCTCCTGGCCCCCATGATTTTTTGTATGTCGCTGGAATGGTAGTTTACCATACCTACAGCCAGTTCCTCGGCATCCTCATTCACAATGAGAACCGCATCCCCAAGGCTGAATCGACCCCTCACTTCTTTAACGCCTGAAGGGAGAAGGCTCTTTCCCCCTCTCAAAAGGGCCTTTTCCGCCCCTCGGTCGACAACAAGTTCTCCTTTGGGGGATTTTGTGAATGCAATCCAATGCTTACGGCTGCACAGATGGCTGGGCTGAGGCAGAAAGAGTGTGCCCTCTTCCTTGCCCTCAAATATCCGCTCCAAAATCCCCCTCTTGAAACCGTTTGCAATGACCGCAGGAATCCCTCTCAGGGCGACCTTATGCCCGGCCTTTATCTTGCTGGCCATCCCGCCCCGCCCGAGAAAGCCGGGTATGGTGCCCGCGTATTTGATGACCTCCCGACGTAAACCCTCGACCACATGAATGAGGCGGGCATCATCATGGACTCTCGGGTCCTTATCGTAGAGTCCGTCGATATCCGTCAGGTTCACGAGGAGATGGGCATCCGTCAGGTTTGTGACCATGGCGCTCAAATTATCATTGTCCCCGAACTTGATTTCATCAACGACCACGGTGTCATTTTCATTGATGATCGGGAGGACATCCCAGGCGAGCAAGGCAAAAATGGTGTTTCTCGCGTTGAGATAACGTCCCCTGTGGGTCAGATCGTCCCTCGTAAGCAAGATCTGGGCGACCTTCACCCCATGCCGTCCAAAGGCCTTTTCGTAGGCCATCATAAGGCTGCTCTGCCCCGTGGCTGCCAGGGCCTGTTGTTGAGAAATGGATTCCGGCCTCTTCGAAAGTCCTACCTTTTTGAGCCCCGAGGCTATGGCCCCTGAAGATACCAGAACGATTTCTATGCCCCGCCCCCTGAGTTTGCAGATCTCCCGGCTCAGGGCGTTTATGACCCTTGTATTCAGTCCGTCGTTTTTTGTGAGGACACCGCTGCCCACCTTGACGACCGCCCTTTTGACCGGCCGCAAAAGCGTTTTCCTTGAAGCCGTCCTCATGCTGTCTTCAGTTCCCATTTGTCAACTTTTTTGCCAGTACCTGTTTCAGGACATCCAATCCGTCACCCGTCAGGGCCGAGATGGCGAGGCATTCCACCCCTTTATCTTCAATGGTCCTTCTGACCTGTTCAATCTCTCGCATTTCAGGTGGCAGAAGATCGATTTTATTGAACACAACCAATTGCCTCTTCTGGAGCAAGGAGGCATTGTATTTCTGTAACTCGTCTCTCAAGATCAAAAAATCATCGAGCAGTTTATCAGCAGAATTTGCCGTAGCGTCAATCACATGGACTAGAAGCAGCGTCCTCTCAACATGTTTCAGGAAACGGTGTCCAAGCCCCCGGCCTTGGCTTGCGCCTTCAATGAGACCAGGAATGTCGGCCACCGTCAAGACCCTTTCATCATCGACCGTCATGACGCCTAAATTCGGGGTAAGTGTTGAGAAAGGATAATTATCGATTTTGGGACGGGCCATGGTGAGGCGGGAAAGGAGGGTGGATTTTCCGGCGTTCGGCAGGCCGATGATTCCGATATCAGCCAAATATTTCAGGGAAAGCCGCAGCCTTATTTCACTCCCCGGAAGACCGGGTTGTGCATATCGAGGTGCCCTGTTTGTCGGAGTGGCAAAATGCTGATTTCCCCTGCCCCCTTTACCCCCCTGCAGGATGACGATTTGCTGCCCGTTCTGGACCAGATCCGCGAGCACCCCTCCTGTATCATGTTCATAAATCAGGGTTCCCAAGGGAACCTCAATCACGACATCCTTGCCGTCTTTTCCTGACTGATTCTTCCCGCGCCCTGGTGCGCCATTCTGGGCCCTGAAATGTTTTCGAGTGTTAAAATCAATCAGTGTATGGAGCCTGTTGGTGGCTTTCAGGATGACCCCTCCCCCGTCTCCGCCGTCACCGCCATCGGGACCTCCTCGAGGGATAAATTTTTCCTTGCGGAAGCTGATACAGCCCCTTCCCCCGTCACCCGATTGAACGGTGATCACCGCTTCGTCTAAAAAACGTATCATTTTTTGCTGGGGGATTTCTCACTGAGACAGCAGAGTGATAGGAAACCTGGCGAAAACCTGCGCGACATCTCACTGAATGTATTATGGAACATCGTGCTCACCGAAAAAAACATGCATAGCAAGCGGACCGATTTTATTCAGCGTAAACACTCACTTTTTTTCGGGTCTTGTCCAGTCGTTCAAAGGTCACAACACCATCAACGCGCGCATAAAGGGTATAGTCTTTCCCGACCCCGACATTTGTTCCAGGATGAATCTTTGTGCCCTTTTGCCTAATGATGATGTTTCCGGCCCGGACGCGTTGGCCCCCAAACCGCTTAACACCGTATCTCTGGCCGGCGCTGTCCCGACCATTTCTTGAGCTGCCCCCTGCCTTTTTGTGTGCCATGCTCTAATTACCTCGCATCACAAAATCATCCATTGCATTGGGATGGTTTTATGCCTCTATCGTCTCGATCCTGACGAGACTGAAGTCCTGACGGTGGCCTTGTTTTCTCCTGTAGCCTTTCCGTTTTTTATACTTGAAAACCAATATCTTGCGATTTCTCCCCTGCCGTGCAAGACGGCCCAGGACCTTGGTATTCTCCAGATAAGGCCTACCGATATTGACCGTGTCCCCGTCTGAAGTCATGAGGACTTTGTCAAAGGTCACCTCATCCCCCACATTGCCTGGGAGTTTTTCTACTTTCACTTCCCCGCCCGGCTTAACGCGGTATTGTTTTCCGCCGGTTTTTATGACCGCATACATGGGCTAACTCCTTCCAAAATTTAAACTTTTATATTTAATGACATTATGCAAGGAAGTCAAATAAAAAACCTTCATAAAAAATGGTGCCCCCGGCAAGACTCGAACTTGCGGCACCCAGATTAGGAATCTGGTGCTCTATCCACCTGAGCTACGGGGGCATACACGGTGTCATAGACTCTGAATTCGCGAAACAATAATATTTAGCACCTTTCATCAAAAAAGGCTACCAAATAAATACGAAAAAATGCCATCGGGCGAAATTAAAAACAAAGGGACAGAAAGTTTACATCAGTGGCATCAAAAATAAAATTATTGAAAAACGAGGAGTGTTGGTATAGAGTAGTCACCGCTTGATAAATGGGGATGTAGCTCAGCTGGGAGAGCGGTGCGTTCGCAACGCACAGGTCGGGGGTTCGAATCCCCTCATCTCCACCACAATAGAAGATAACCTGCTGATATATCGGTGGGTTTTTTCATTTCAAGACCCACAAAAAAATTCAATCCCATCAGATATTCGTGCTCATTTGGGACAGAGCCGGGTCGCGGCCGGTCGTGTCCGAACACAGCTGAAGCCGGATAAAAATCAATCTTTACTGTCTTGATCTCAAAAATCTAAGGTTTTTGACGAACCTGGGATGAGAAAGATCAAATTCTGGTTGAACTGAGGCAACAATACGGTTAGAATGGGTTCCGGCCGGGGATGGTTTTCAACCTTTTGATTTTCAAGGAGAAATCAATGCTCGACAAAATCACGGGATCTGTTCTTGTCATCGGTGGTGGTATCGCCGGGATGCAATGCGCACTCGATGCGGCGAATTCGGGATATTTCGTCTACCTGCTGGAAAAAAATGCTTCCATTGGTGGGGCCATGGCCCAACTGGACAAGACCTTTCCCACCAATGACTGCGCCATGTGAATTATCTCCCCCAAACTGGTCGAGGTCGGCCGGCATCTGAACATCGCGTTGATGACCCTCTCTGAGGTCACGGATATCAAAGGCATCCCGGGAGATTTCGAGGTCGAGATCCTGAAACACCCCCGTTATGTGGACATGGACAAGTGTATCGCTTGCGGGACCTGTGCAGAAAAGTGTCCCAAAAAGGTCGATGATATCTATAACCAGAAAATGATCAAACGCAAGGCGATCTACGTAGAGTATGCCCAGGCTGTTCCACTGAAGTACGCCATCGACGAAGCCAACTGCATTTACCTGACAAAGGGCAAATGCCGTGCCTGCGAGAAATTCTGTCCCACCAAGGCTATCAATTTCGATGACAGGGAAGAGAGGCAGATCCTCCGGGTGGGCGCCGTGGTCATCGCCCCTGGATTCACCGCCTTTGATCCGACCAGATATACAACCTACAAATATGCCAAGAATCCCAACGTAGTGACCAGCATGGAATTCGAGCGAATTCTGAGCGCCACGGGACCCTACCAGGGCCATCTGCAACGGCCTTCCGACGGCAGGGAGCCCCGGAAAATCGCCTGGCTCCAGTGTATCGGTTCCAGGGATCTTCACCGGTGCGATCATGGGTATTGCTCCTCCGTGTGCTGTATGTATGCCGTCAAAGAGGCCGTCGTCGCCAAGGAGCACGGAGGAAGCGACTTGGACTGTGCCATTTTCTTCATGGACATGCGGACCCATGGCAAGGATTTTGAGCGTTACTACGATGAAGCCAGAAACAAACACGGGATTCGCTTTATCCGTTCCCGTGTCCCCTATGTCGATGCCGTCAAAGGGCAGGATGATCTGGTGATCCCCTACATTGACGAGAAGGGGGATTCAGTTCAGGAATCCTTCGATATGGTGGTCCTCTCAGTAGGGCTCGAAACCTCTCCTGAACTGGCAGCACTGGCCCAAAGACTGGGCATTGATCTGACCGAAGGCCGGTTCTGCGATACGGATTCCTTCCGGCCGGTCAAAACTTCCCGGGAGGGTATTTACGTATGCGGTGCCTTTCAGGGCCCTAAGGACATTCCCCAATCTGTTATCGAAGCGAGTTCTGCGGCCGCTGAGGTGGGTGCCCTGTTGAGCCCGGCCCGCAATACCCTGACCCAGCAGGTCGTCATCCCAAAGGAAATTGATGTCCTGGGGGAGCGACCAAGAATAGGCGTCTTTGTCTGCCAGTGCGGCATCAACATCGGAGGCGTGGTGGATGTGCCCGCTGTGCGGGATTATGCCCGGGCCCTTCCTTATGTGGACTATGTGACGGACAATCTCTTTACCTGCTCCACTGACACCCAGGACACCATCGCGCAGGCAATTCGGGAAAAGGGGCTGAACCGAATCGTGGTGGCGGCCTGCACACCCAAGACCCATGAGCCTCTTTTCCAGGAGACCCTGGTCAACGCGGGGCTGAACAAGTACCTCTTTGAAATGACCAACATCCGGAACCAGGATTCCTGGGTCCACAAAGACGATCCCGATGCGGCCACGGACAAGGCCAAGGATCTGGTGCGTATGGCCGTGGCCAAGGTGGCACTCATGGAACCGTTGGTCGAGGCGGAACTTGAAATCGACCAGCGGGCCCTTGTTCTGGGGGGCGGGATCTCCGGGATGGCATCGGCCAAAAGTCTCACTGGACAGGGCTATAAGGTCTCCCTCGTCGAAAGATCCTCTTCCCTGGGCGGCCAGGCCCGCCATCTGTTCAGGACATGGCGTGGGGAGAATATACAGCAGAAACTGGCCGATATCGTGAAATCTGTGGAAACGGATCCCGATATCGATATCTTCCTGGACACCGAACTCAGCCAAGTCGAAGGCTTTGTAGGAAATTTCACTTCCACCCTGCGTTCGGGCGACAAGGAGGAGACGGTCCGACACGGCGTGGCCGTGCTGGCAACCGGGGCGGAGGAGCATAGACCGGATGAGTATCTTTACGGCCGGGATCCCAGGATCTTGACCCACCTGGAACTGGACAAAAGGTTCATTGAAAACGATCCATCCCTCAAGGACATCCGAAATGCGGTTTTTATTCAGTGCGTGGGATCCAGGGAACCCGAGAGGCCTTATTGTTCCAGGGTCTGCTGTACCCATGCCATCGAGAGTGCACTTCATTTAAAAAACCTAAACCCGGATGTCAATGTCTATATCCTTTACCGGGATATCCGGACCTACGGGGAGCGGGAGTATATTTACAGTAAGGCCCGGAAGGAGGGTGTACTGTTCATCCGATACACCCTGGAGGACAAGCCTAAAATCCATCCCGCAAAGGACGGTCTGAAAATAGAGGTTTTTGATCCGGTCCTGGGACAACCCGTAGAAATTCCGGCCGATCTCGTCGCCCTGGCCACAGCCATTGTGCCCTACGGAGATGAAAGGCTGGCGCGGTTTTTCAAGG
>JBMNCO010000020.1:0-6757 GCA_049366815.1 Desulfatiglandales bacterium
GCCCTCTTACAGCGGCGTATCGGCCTGCCCTCGGTCCATGATTTCAACGCAAAAATCCTTCCTTTACTTCAAGTCATTTGGATTGAAAAAGGCTGGTATCTCCGCGCCATGCAAAGATTATTGATGGAAAATCAACGCAGTTTAAGCCTGGTGGATTGTCTCAGTTTCGAGATCATGGAATCCAATGGCATCATTCACGCCTTTTCTTTTGACAAACACTTCGAGGAGTTCGGGTTTGATATTTCGCCTCCTGCACAATGACTTGTTTGCCATCAGAATTTTCTTGCCAGTTTGATGGCAAAGAATTAAAAGCCGCTTTTATGGTAATTTTTCAAATTCCCTATATACCTCGTTATCATTGCGTTTTCCTGCGACTGCAACCTTAACAATATCACCCTCGACACGATAAATAATTCTGAATTCACCGATATCAACCCTTCTATATTCAGGACTGCCGATCAACTGTTTTGAATCTTGGGGGGTTGGATCTACCCGCAATTTCAGGATCGTTTGGACAACCTGCCGAAACTGCTTTGGTTGAAGTTTTTTCAGAAATCTGTCTACCGACTTGGTAATGTCCAGCTTATACATTACCCTGATCTTTCAGGGCCTTTTCTGTGCCTTTTTCGCCCAGATATCCTTCAGATTCCGCCTCAGCGGCCTTTTGAGCCCAATAAGCATCTTCTAAGAGCAGGAATTTTTTGTACATTTCGTGAGAAATCAAGACAGATTTCGGCCTTCCCGATTTTTCAACCATTACCGGATCGGTCTCAGCCACATCAAGATACCGCCCTAAACGGTTCTTAAATTCTGTTGCACTAATGTTTACCATTTCCCCCTCCAAATTAGCCTTTTTAGCTATTATAGCCATATTGACCAATTTGTCAAGCCTCTTCTCATTTTACTCAAATGTGGATACCATCAAAGAAAGCCCTTGAATTTGTCAGCTACCATAACCTACAATACATATTTAGACACAAAGGAGACATGGAAATCAGGAAGACCTTCCTTAAAAGCCGGAAACCCTTCCATCATTAACGAAAAAGTTAAGATACTGCTTTCATTCTTTTCAAAAGGAGGCACTTAAAGGCACCATGAATTTTACTATTGAATACTGGATCGAAGACGATTGGTATGTAGGTCGTCTCAAGGAAGTCCCCGGTGTTTTTAGCCAAGGCGAAACGCTTGATGAACTGAAGGAAAACATCAAGGAAGCCTATCGATTAATCATGGAAGACGAGCCGATTCCAGTTATTCCGGGGGTGATTTCTCACCAGATAGAAGTCTCCATATGAGACGCAGCCAATTGATCCGTGAACTTGTCGCAGCCGGATGTTATCTCAAACGACACGGGAAAGGACATGATATCTATCTAAATCCAAAAACCGGCAAAAAAGCCCCTGTTCCACGCCACGTAGAAATCAAAGACAGCCTTTGCCTGCTCATAAGGAAGCAATTAGGGATCGCAGAATAGCTTTTTTCTAAATTTAAATCCATTTTGGCTAATGTTTCCTCGCCACCCTGAGGTGGCCTTTTCCCCCTTCATGCGCTTCATGTCCTTCATGGTAAATTTTTTCGGCCTGTTACACCCTGATCTCGCCACCTCCCAAAGGGTCGATACAGCGGATCCCCGACCAGCACCATCTGCCACGACAGGAACGGCAGCGAAGACATATAGCAATCGGACAGGGTCATCCGACCGCCTACGAGCAATCCGAAAAAGACCTCTGGCACTGGAAAGGCCTGCACATAGGGCTCCCCCACAGGTCCCAATGTGGCCGCCACGCCTTGTTCAAGCATCCGCTTGCACCAGACCTGACTGTCTTTACCCTTGAGCGTCCCGCATTCAGAACTTGCGATGTGATAGCCCACTGACCCGGGCTGCCACTTAAAGGCATCCACGTACCGGGCAAGGCTGTACCATCCACAGTAGAGCGCCGCATCGGGGCATTCCCCAGCCTGGAAAAGTTCCGGCTTGTCGTTGAGGACGACCGGCATCAGACCGCTTCCTCTGATCCGCTCCGCAGCCAAATGGATCGAGCGGTCATAGAAGCCGTAACCCATGCCCGCCTTTTTGGCCTCCTCTTCACTCGGTTTCGGCCACCGGGCGTCAAAATAGGCCTTTCCTTTGAGGCCCACTTTTTCCGTATCGATGCTGTCATTGATGATTCGTTTTACAATCTCATCGCTGGGCCCGTCCAACCGGCTGACCATGAGGATCTTTTCCCTGGGAATTTCGAGCTTGCTATTCTTGAATCCAATGAAAAGGGGATTCCGGATCCAGCCCTTGAGAGAATAGTCTTCCACAAGCACCAGGGCCAGTTCCGAGTCGAATGACGAGCGGTGGTCCTCCTTTGTAATAGTCACAATCCGCTTCCGGAGTGCATCATACTTTTCAGTTAGCCCCTTCCGCCTTTCTTCTTCCTCCTTCGGGATGCCTTTGAGTTCCTCACTGATATCTTGCTGATTCTTCCTGAGTCCCTCCACCTCCTTTTTTTCGGCTGCACTCATCTCAGGCGGGGATATCCTGAGGGGCAGGCCGTATACAGACACAAGGCAACGAATCTTTCTTAGAGGGTCCTTTTCTTTCAAAAAGTCCCGCACCGGCGGAAGGACCTTTCTCTCGTATTCCTCCCGGGTGCAGGTCTCCTTATCCGTTACCCAGAGTTGAATAAGATTATTTTTCGGGATACCCCTCTTTTCCATGTAGTATTTCGCCAGTCCCACGCTGCGGGCTGCGTTCTTGTTGGCGATGACAAGAATCTCATCCGGGCTGAGGGCATTGGACGGCCCCGCCCAAAAGACAAGAAATAAAAAAAGGACCACGGCTATTACCAGGGCCCGCCTCGATCTTGCTATAAGCATCATCACTCCCTATTTGGTCACCACATACTTGGCGGCTCTGTGGTGAACCCCTCTCTTTTTTTACCGCCCAGTCGCTTCGGTCCTTCGAGGCGCGGAGGACTCAGAGGGGGGTTGTTTTTTGTCTTTCTGCTGAAACGCCAGAAAGACAAAACCATCAGCCTTGCGGGCACTGATAACATCATCCCATGCTATGCTCAGGCATATATCTTTGCTCTTCCATCCACCTGAAACCCATGGAATTGCCCCTGCGCAAAACACATGAGCCTTTTCCCCAGTCGGCCTCTCACCGGCTGGGAAAAATTATTTTCTCTTCTCTGCGTACTTGGCGACTCTAGCGAAGCGAGCGGTGAATATTGTTCGTTCTCACAGCCTGGGCCAGAGGCAATGTGTTGGCGTTTTGTTTTTACTTGTATGAAATATTCATTCGGATCGCCGCATCTCTGAGTCTTTTATCAGTCGTCCAAAGGGGAATGCCGGACAGCTTGGCTGAGGCCAGAAGGTGCACATCAACAAAGCCGATTCCCGACCCCTGCAGATGGTTCTGGTCGACGAAATACAGGTACTCAGTGAGATCAATCACCGGAGCCGCAGGCAATGCCTGAAGTAATGGCAAGAGTTCAGATCGATTCTTAATGTTCCCACAGGCGAGTTCCCCCACAATATAAGGATGGCACGCCACCTCGCCATCCAGAAGCAGAGCCTCTAGATGGCGATTACCCTTCCTGAGATGGTCAACCCATATGGATGTGTCGGCCAAAACCATGGCTAAGGCTGGTCCAACCTGCGCCGAGGAATAGGCTGCAAATCCTTTTCGCTCCCCCCCAGTTTCGCTAGGCGCTTGCTACTTTCTATGGCAATGAGCGCCTCCAAGCCGAGCCTCACTAGACTCGTTTTTTCTTTGATGCCGGTCAATCGGGATGCCTTCTCCAAGATTTGATCATCGATGTTTAATGTCGTTCTCATATGCATTAATATGCATCATATATGCATCCGTGTCAATGGAGAAAAAATGAGGATTTCAGCGATGAAAAATCAACGCAGTTTAAGCCTGGTGGACTGTCTCAGTTTCGAGATCATGGAATCAAACGGCATAGGTCACGCCTTTTCTTTTGACAAACACTTCGAGGAGTTCGGGTTTGACACCTCCCCGCCCGCCCCGTGAATTATCCGCCGCGGGAATTTTTTTACCACTTGCTAGCAAAGAGTTACTCAAGGTCATGCAAATGTTTTTCACACCTGCGACAGCAGGCCCTCGCACGCAAAATAAACCTTTGATTTTACAAGCGATTAATTTGAGGTTTTCCCGTGGCCTTCGGCATGTTCCTTGCAGAAATTAACTTTGATTCTCCTTCCCGAAGCGCAAAACGATTCTACCCATCAACATCCGAAACACTTCCTTTCCACACTCCGAATCGCCCTGATGTGTCCTGATTTCTTTGAAACTCCCTTTATGCCGGGGTGGCGGTGTGAAAAATCATCTCAAAATGACCCTATCCCGCCCTGACGGGGGCTGCTCAACCCGTGCCCCGTCGGGGCCCATTCACTGATCCTCGCGACCTTTTCCACCAACGGGCGATACCGGGGGCCTGTCATGATTCAAATTAAAAGGAAATCCTTTATCGTGGTCACCGCCCTATTGGTCCCGGATGGGGTCACCGGCTTTGGGAGCGCATTTTAAGATCACAACGTTTTCTCGTCATTAGAATATGGGAGGTCGTTATGAAGAAACACTGGGTGTGCATGTCTTTGTTTTTATGGCTCGGCCTTCATGCCGTTCAGTCATTGGCAGTGCCTGTTTCCTGGCTCAAGACACCTTGGATCGATCTTGACAAATTCTATTATTATGACGGTGATTGGAATAAAAACGCATTTAATGACAACAATCCTAAGGATGGCAAATGGCAGCCCGGAGAAGAATGGACACATCATGACATTGAAATCGGTTCAGACTGGAACACGGTCTGGGCCGATGATATGTCCTGTTGGATGGCTTCAGCCGCGGCGATGTTGTCCTATTATCTGGAAATTCCGGCCCGGGAAATATATGACGAGATTTGGGGATGGGGCGAGGCCGGGGATTCGACCTTTTATTGGACGGAAGGGGGTTATCAGCATGTCGCTATCGAGGAGTATTTAAAGATTCATGATCTTGACGATGAATACTATGTCAGGGCATACAGCAGCGGGTACTATGACGTCCCAGGACATCTGGGCTGGATGAGTGATCCTTACGCATTTGCAAAGGAACAGCTCTATAAGTGCGAGACGGTCGGTCTTGCGCTGGATGATCCCGAGCATGCCATCACGTTCTGGGGTTGGACGGACACCAAAGCGATTGTTGCAGATTCTGATCAGACGCCGTTCGATTTGCAGCAACACACCGCCGGGACGGCACCCGACACATGGTTTTTGGACTATTGGAATGACGGCAACACCACGATAGAAAAAGTGGTTTATATCGCCGTGCTCTCTCCAGTCCCTGAACCCGCAACCCTTCTCCTCGTCGGTTGTGGTCTCCTTGGGCTTGCGCGCTTTGCGCGGAAAAAAACCACAAAAAGCGCTGAGTGAGATACCGATGGCCCAAAGACCAAAATCCCATTGACGCCTGATTCGGAGGTCAAGAATGAGACACACCAAAATCAGGGGAGCGAGCCTCTCCCTCAGTGCGACCATTTTCCTCCTGGTCATATCCGTTGCAACGCCCGTCTGCTGGGGAGTCCCCATTCACCCCAAGAAGGGAATCCCCGACTTCTGGCAGTTCGCGAAAGACGAATGGGGTGACAACTTCTGTGCGCCCACGGTGGCGGCCGACTCTTTCTGGTATTATGCCAACATCAAGGGATACAGGGAGCTGGTCAAAGAGGAACCGGCAGCCCTGATCACCACACTCGGAGAGTACATGAAGACCACGGCGCAGACCACCCGGTTGGAAGATGCGAAAAACGGTCTTGAAAAATTCATCTCGGACAGGAAATGCGACCCCCAAAACCGTCCCAAGGATGGTCTCACGGTGGGCATGGTCCTCTTCCCCTCTTTTGAGAATCTTGTGAGGGAACTTTCCCGATGCCAGGACCTGATCCTTTTGGCCATTCCGGTGGGGGAGAGGTTTGGTCACTACTTCGGGGCCGAGGGCTACGACAGCGCCCCCGGCGCAGACCCCAATTTCTGGTTTGTGGACCCCAAGGACGACAAGGCCAACGAGCACTACGACGATCCTCTCAATCCCGAAAAATATTCCTACGACCCCTACAAGCTGTCCTCCGAGAAGAAAAATGTCTGGACCGGATCAAAATGGGAAGAAAGGCAGGTGACCACGTTCCCGTACCAGTTCGGGAACACCTGGTACCTGCACAGCATGATCCATGTGAGCCCGGTTCCTGAACCCGCAACCCTGTTCCTGGTGGGCGCCGGCCTTCTGGGCCTGGCCGTTTACGGGCGCAGACGTATAAAAGTGTAACGCTTTATCCGCATACCTGGACAAAAGCGGGGTGCAAAGTGCCCCGCTTTTTGAATCGAGACCAGGGGAATAGTCCTCCGGTTGCATTTTGATTTTTTTGACAGGATCAACAGGATCGACTAGATCCTCTGGGTTTCGGTGTGGTCTTCAACATCAAACGCATTGCGACACGTATCAGCCTCTCTACCGGTGTTGTGTCTCGGTGGCTGATTTTGCCTTTTTTATAAACACCAATTCCCTGCGTGATCAGGTTGGTTAGGCTGTAGGCTAAAGGCTATGAGATTCCATCCAGAAGTACATGATTTCTGGATGGTGCGGTCTGCTATCGGCATTCGGCACTCAGCCTAACGCCTTGTCTTTGCATCGCTTTTGCTGCCAGCTGATCGCTGAGGGCTGTGAGCGCAAATCCGGGAATGCTTATTTCCGAATGTGCAC
>JBMNCO010000021.1:0-15136 GCA_049366815.1 Desulfatiglandales bacterium
GATCCATGCCCGGCGGCGCACAAGCTTCCCCTCCACTGTCTTGAACTCCTCTCGCCTGCCGAATGTTGATAATATCAGGAATAGGGTGACCACTGTGGCAACTGCAGTGATTAATGGTGGCTGGAGGTGGTTGAACACGCCGTCGGCCTCGTAAGCCTTCAACGGGATTATTTTAAAAAATAGACTTGAAAAAGGGAAAAACACCGAGATTCCCGCAAGGAGTCCCCACAGAGTGCTGACAAATGCGGTGAACTCACGGAATTCCTTCAAGAAGCGTGATCCTCTTTGTTGAGAGGCCACTTCAATCCCCTTGTCTTATCATTCTTAAAACCTGGGTCTTCCTTCAATCCCTTATGGCCGCTCGAACCGATGATCGTGGTTGGGTCTGCACAAACGGCAGTACACCTCGGTCCGCTCAATTCCCTCTCAATAATGATCGGTGCAGATCCCTTTATATGCTTATTCAATGGGTTTACTTCAAGACAGTACATCGCGTTGTTCGTTTCAGTTCGCCGGTTCCAGGATCAATTCTACTGGGAAAGTCTTGCCACGACAAGAAAAAATCCTTTACATCATAAATTCAAATGGATACTGATCGAGCCACGCGAAATCGTATTTTGCCCCAGTAAAATTGATGGGGGATAGAGGGCCTCAAGGCCTGCGTCAACTCAAATCTCGTCCCTCCCGTGAATCGATACTCTTCGCTGATGGGAGGAGATCTCATACCTTCCGCGGTTCCCGGTTCATTGAAGATTGCCGGGGCATTGTCTCCACCTTCAATACCAGCGATCCAATATCCGTAGCAGGAACTGCCGAGGCTGAATGAGGCCCTTACCCCGGCTGTAAGCAGGGCAGAATCATAGGGTTGGTCCTGGAATATGTCCTCCGGTCAGGCCTGAATCCCTTCAGTGCGGACACGCTCTGGAAATTCCACGATCACCTCAAAATGCAAATTGCCCAGACCTGATCGCCGATGGCTGTCAGCCGGAATCCGGGATTTCCCGTTTCCGGATGGGCGCTCACTGAAATAAATGGTTGTGGTATTTTTAGGACAGATATATAAGTATCGGATATATAGTGTTATAGAGGATACATTATTTGAAATCGGCCATGATCTGTCGCAGGAGTGCAAGCCGCTTGGCTTTTTTGAGAAAGGGGAGCCATGGAGTCATTCATGAAATCATTGATGCTGAAATCGAGGCATCTGATTGTTAACAAAGAGGGGAAAATTGTCTTCGGAAACGGGAGGAGGGAGATTTTTGAGAATATCGAAAAAACCGGTTCCATGTACCAAACGGCACGTAACATGGCGATGTCTTACAAAGCGGTATGGAGCAAGGTTAAGGCCACAGAGAATGCGGTTGGGGTTATCTTGGTGGAAAGAGACGGAACCAGGGGATCCCGGCTGACGAAGGAGGGCAGGGCACTGCTGGATGCCTACAACCGATTTCATAAAAAAACGCTTCAGAGTGAGGATAAGTATTTTCAGTCTATTTTCAAACAGGGTGACTCCCGGGTCAAGCGGCCATCGAGGTCTAAAGAAACGCAAAGCTGACCCACAGACTCTCTCGAAAGAGTTGTTGGGAAAAATCAATCCCGATCGCCTTATTTGTAAGAATCGCACAAGCATCCCCTTTGATACACCCGGCACGATTATCACTGTTTTCGCGTTCATATTACAGGGCCGCATTTTTCAATGAGGCTATGATGCTATTCCAAACCGCCGGAATCGAAGTCGCACCCTGGATCCCGCCACTGTTCTCTTTTGTGATTTCCTTTTTCACATCCATGGGCGGCATATCGGGGGCCTTTCTTCTTTTACCTTTCCAGATGTCGTTTCTCGGCTACACAAATCCATCGGTCAGCGCCACCAATCACCTCTTCAACGTCTTTGCCATCCCAAGCGGTGTGTACAGATACTGCAAAGAAGGCCGCATGATTTGGCCCCTTATGTGGCTCGTTGTGGCGGGCACCCTGCCGGGGGTATTCATCGGTGCCATTGTGCGAGTAAAATTTCTCCCCGATCCCAAGACATTCAAACTTTTTGCCGCTTGCGTCATGCTCTACATCGGTGTAAAGATGGTTCGTGTTCTTTTAAAAAAACAGGCGCGCCTCACCCAGAAAAATGACATCGACCACCGCTTTCAGGAAGGGATGAGTCCCTATCGCAAAAGGTGTGTCAAACAGGACAGGCCGGGTAATGATCCCCTCTTGACCGTGAATGTCACGCATTTCAACCTGAAACGCCTTGAGTACGAGTTTTACGGGGGACGGTTCGATGTTTCCTTTTGGGGAATCTTTGCACTCAGCTTCATTGTCGGCATTGTGGGCGGCATTTACGGCATCGGCGGTGGGGCTGTCATCGCTCCTTTCTTTGTCACTGTCTTCAATCTGCCGATCTATACCGTGGCCGGAGCCGCTCTTATGGGAACCTTCGTCACTTCGCTTGGCGCCGTGGTCTTCTATCAGATTATCGCGCCGATCTACCCCGATATGTCCATAGCCCCGGACTGGTTTCTCGGTTTCTTATTCGGTCTGGGAGGAATTGCGGGCATGTATCTCGGGGCACGTTGTCAGAAATTTGTCCCGGCCAAAGCGATCAAATGGATGCTGGCGGGGGTCATCGTCTTCACCGGCATAAAATATTCAGCCGCATTTTTTGCAGATTAGCAATAGACCAGGCCCGCATTTTTCAGGATCTGCCGGAGGCTTGGTCGTGTGTTTTAATAAATTTTTCACAGACAGCAGAGAAGAGGAGGTAATGAAGATGCTTCAAATCGACCGAATGGGTAAGGAGCAGGTTTACAGCATCATGCTTGAACTCCTGTACAGTTTAAACTACATGTGGTTTCTCATGGAAGACTGGATAAAAAAGAATTGTTCGGAAAAATTGGAAGAGGGAGATTTCCTGCACCTGTCGGAACAACTCGGAAGCTACGAAGCGAAGAGGCTGGAAAAGACCTTACCGGTGAAGCGTGAAGGGGTGGACAGGCTCATCCAGTTTCTGGAGCATTCCCACTGGTGCGCTTTTGAAGAAATTGAAATCATAAAGTTGTCCGATACCCGTATGACAATGAGGACGCTGAACTGTACCGCTCAAAAGGCCGCCAAGAAATGGGGGAAAGACTGCTACGAATGCGGCCCGGGTGCGTTGAAGCTCCGATCAGGTTTTTTCGGTTGGATCGATCCGGCGGCCAGGGTGATTCCTGTGTTCACGCCGCCTCAGAGGCCCGGGGAAGGAATGCCCTCCCATGCCTCTTGCGAATGGCTTATTTCGATAGAGTGAGGAAGCTTTTCTTTTTGGAATCGGGTCGCGTCGTTATAGAGGGCCTTGTAACAATTCGCTTTTTGAACAGGCTGCGTTGAATTGTTCAGGGCTGTCATTCTAATGGGGCATGCCCCATCCTCCGGACAACATCTTTCAGGGTGCCGCGGAACGGGCCCTGCGACTCCAGCTTGATCGATGTCAGCGCGGCCGCAAACCGAAGCGCGTCCTGAACAGAATGATTCAGCCTGCGCGCCAGGTACGATCCCATAACCGTATCACCGCGGCCCATTCGGCCCGGACCGCTTCTGTTGGTAAATTCAGCAAAACCGGTCTTTCCTTCACTGCGGGCAAAAACACCCGCCGAACACGTTATGATGGTCTCTCGACTGCCCCATCCTTCCAGGGTCTCCGCCTGGTCCTCCGGGGCGTCAAGACCCGTCAACATCCGGCCCTCCACGGCGTCAAGCTTCACAAAATCCGCGATGCTTACGATTTCCCTTTTTTCCGGGAAATCCTCAAGGCGGGAATCCCCTAACCCTGTTACAGGGTCTGCCTGGCGCATAAAGATCTGCATATCAACGGATAACCGAAACCCACGTGCCTTCAGGGCCCGCGCCAAATCCAGGTGAAAACCACGGACGCCGATACAGCAAAGGTGGATCAAACACGGTTCAACAGGAGGTAAATCGCCGATCATGAAAGGTTTTCCCACCTGCATGCGTAAGATCTTTCTCTGGTCGACATTTTGCGTCGGGAAAAGGACCTCATACTCGTAGAGATCTCCGGGCTGCACAAAGAGATCAACACGGGCATTTTTCAGTGGTTCCAAAAGGTATTCTTTATCGGCTGTGATTCTTGTCACCGCTGCAATCCGTTTCCCGAGAGACGAGGCCGCTGCGGCAGCAAAAAGCAAAGGGCTTCCCTCCTCTATGAAAGGAGACCCCTCGAAAGGAAATATCCTGCTGACACCCATTTGGCCGATAAACAACATATCGAAACGATTCATCTTCGATCCTTCCGCAGTGTCTGTTCCGATGAGGGCGTAATCAGAGAAGGCCGTTATTCCTGCCCTAACGGCACATCACCTTGACCCCCTCATTTTGTCCAACCTTTACCTGGCCGGGGCCCATCCGGAAATGGGCGTTCCCCTCCAACTTTTGGGGAAAGCGTACCATCCCTCGTTACCGCCGGAACGCGGGAACGCACACGGCCTTCACTATGAAAACCTTATCCTCTGGCAAATCGCATCCCGATCATTTTATAGATCAGTTTGGCCGTGGCAAAGGGAGAGTTGGCATCATGGTCGCGGTGAGCCAATTCCACCACGTCGAAACCGATGACCATCTTGCTCCGGAACACCATCTGAAGAAGATCCATGGCTTCGTCCCAGAGCATACCGCCCGGTTCAGGTGTGCCGGTACTGGCGATCACGCTCCAGTCGAATACATCCACATCCACGGTGATGAACAGTTGCTCCGGCAATCGGGCCAGTTCCGCCTCGAGGTCAAATCCTCCCTTACGGTAGCGGTGCATGGTGCAGAGGGCCAGGTCTTGTGCCTTGACCAGCGAGGCCTCCTCGGCACACATGCTGCGTATGCCGATCTGCAGGGTGTGGGGGGTGATCTCCCGAAGGCGCGCCATGGTGCAGGCGTGGCTCAGCGGGCTGCCCTCGTAGCTTTCCCGAAGGTCGGAATGGGCATCCAGCTGAAGTACCCCGAAGTTTTTGTATCGCCTGGCCAGGGCGCGCACATAACCCGTGGTGATAGAGTGGTCTCCACCGATCACGGCAACGAATTTTTTCTGATTCAGTAATGCGTCCGTCAAGTTCTCCAGGGTTTCCAGCATGTCTTCCGGCGCTTGAGGAATGGCCGGTTCAGCCACTGTGGCGATTCCTATTCGGCACGGCTCATCCTCGAGCACCTCGTCGTACAGCTCGAGGTATTGGGATGCCTTCAGAATCGCTGTCGGCGCGGCCGCCGTGCCTTTACCGTAAGAGACGCCGCCTTCGTAGCCGAAGGGCACCAACGCCACGGCGGCGGTCTCGAGACTGGATTGATTGTCGGGCAGTCCCAGGAATGGGATGGGATGGGGCTTCATCGGGCGGCCTCCAGCCCGACGACCAGATCGTCCATCCGGCTACACAGATCGGTCAGAGGCCTGGTTTGGCAGAGATCGGTCACGTAGGCGGCCAGCAGGGGAAAGATGATGCTGTACTCGCCCCACACCTGCACCAGGCTGACGTCGTCGGCCTGCTGGTATTTGCCCCAGGTCACCGCTTCGCCGAATGTGCAGCTGGACAGGCTTCCTTCCCGCTCTACAGCCGTGCCGATCTGGATGCCGCGGTCGGCACCTTCGAACTCAATGCCCAGGATCTGGCTGATGGTGGGCCCGGTCTGCTGGATGAAGTTTTTCGGACCGCCTCCGCCCAGTTCCACAAAACCGGTCTGTTCGGCTCCGAATGTGATGGCCGCCGAGGCGACGACATCCCTCTGGGCGGAGAGCCGGACCGGCAGGCCGTCATAATCGGTGCGTGCCAGGTTCATGGCGATGGAATGGTTGGCCAGCGAATCCCAGAAAATCGGAACCCCGCAGCGTGCTGCAGTGGCCGTGAAGCTCAGATCGGGATGGGGTGCGGACTCGGCCACCCACAGCCCCAACTGGTAATTGAACTGCCAGGACGAGATCGATTCTCTGGAGATCCGGTCGTAGCGCTCCTTCACGAAACGTCGAATTATCGCATCCTGAGCCTCCAGGGTCTCCTTTTCGCGAATGCCGATATCGTAAATGCGCGTGTCCCCGTGGCGGCGCAGTCGGTCGTCATCCCAGTCCGGGCGAATGGATTTGACGGGCAGATCAAAGGCGAAGTGAAGATCGTGGTAGACCTGGGCACCGGTGGAACAGATCACATCGACGAATCCAGCCTCGATCAGGGAGATCACCATGCCGCCCATGCCCCCTGCAATGCCGGCCCCTGCGATAGCCAGCCAGATGGTGTCGCCCTGTTCGATCATGCGCCGGAAAAGTGCCGCGGCCCGCCACACATTGCGGGCTTCAAAACAGGTGCGGCCCATGAGTGTTACCAGATCAGGGATGCTCAACCCCTTGGAAAGCCTTTGGGGAACGATATCCGGTGCATCTCTGAACAGTGATTCTCTGCTCATTGGTTGTCCTTTTCAGTATGCAGGCGGTGCCCACCGGGCGGGCATGCCGAAGTTGCAGGGCTCAGAACCGGTCCCGTCCTGAAACGGCGGTTTTGGTTCAGTCTGGATCAGGGCTCCGGTGAATGGAAAACCGCAGGGGCGGCAGCACCGCGTCGAGGACTTCCCGGTGTCGAGCATGCAAGGTCGGGCTGCAGGATGCCATTTCTCGACGGACTCTAGGCCAGGAGCATGACGGCTAAGGCCACCACCGTGGTCCACAAACCGTCCTTGTGGCCATGGGCCGATTTGGCAATGCTGCGGCTGATAAATTGCCGATCCTTTCCGGCGATATAGAGCTGTTTACGCTCGTCCCATGCCTTGTCCGGATCCAGTTCAAAACCCAGGGTCGAAGCGAGCATGGTGGCCGCCAGGTCCTCTGCAAAATCACCGGACTGCTGGCTGTTTTGACCATATCCATGATGCTCGGAGATATAACCGTACTGGTTTTTATTGAGTGGCCGGGCCAGTCCCACCGCCGAATGCACGAGACGCGCCGGTTCATTGGTTTCCTGCCGCGCCATGACCACAAAAGTGATCTGGCCGGGTACCAGATTCTTCAGCCCCTCCTGCTTTGAGATAATTTTGCAGTCGGGCGGAAAGATGCTTGAAATCGTCACCAGGTTACAGATTTCGACGCCGGCATCCCGGAGGGCCAACTCGAAGCTCTGCAACTCGTTGCGATGATAGCCCACGCCCTTGGTAAAAAACATGCGCTTGGGAATGATCTTATCCATGGACCGATTTTTCCTCCAGGTAACGGGGTTGAAAACCCCTTTGTGAAAAGTCAGATGGTTAAAAATCTACAACAACATATGGGGCCTTTTTATCCCTCTGGAGGCCCTGTTTCACGTATGCATATCTTTCTGCACGACTTTTTACGATTGCATCGACACCTTACGGAGGCTTCAATTTCAATACCGCGCATGGCGTGTTTCATTTCGCTCCCCCAAATTCGAGGTCAATTTTACAAAAATATTTTTCCATGACAAGGAAATAATATTTTTTGTGTTACCCATGCAATTGGATAGGGGTAGAGCCGATGTTGAATACCGTTTCTCCCGATTGGGTCGGTGATATCTCTTGGGGATCTCAAGCCAAGCCCGATTCCGGGGGAATTTCGCCTCCATTTTCAAAGAGGCCGGGCGATTTAGATGAAGGGACGAAATTCCGCAGCCACCGGAGCCACGGATGGCGGAGGAAGCGTAGCGGAGAGAACATGCCGATCCCTGCTTGGAGCGGCACATTCTATTTTGGACAAGCGTGATTCTCCCTGTCTCAAAACCCTTGTATAAGAAAAGGGCTGTATTTTTCTTTACAATGAATAGGGGCTGCTCTAAATTCTTTTCTAAACAGTGACTTTTGTCATTTTACCCACCTCATTCAAACCAAGGAGTCGACCATGAGCACCACCGAAACAGCAAGCCTCCCTTTGAAGTATCTGGACAAGGCCGTCAACGGCCTGCGGGACCTGGGACTGCTGCCCTCAAAACCGAGCGAGGCACCCATCGTGGCCCTGATCAACCAGATCAGCGACCTGGATGAGGAAAAGGCACTGGTCATCGCGCGCACGCTCAGCCACACGTCTTTGTTCAACGAAGTCGTTCGGGAACAGATCACCCAGATGAAAGTGGGTGAGCGCTACGAAAAAATCACCGAAGCCTTTAACAGCATTCGCGACGACGCCAAGTCCATGGTCGATCAACTGGCGGACGGCAGAATTTCCACCATGGAGAAGCTGCAAAACCTCTGGGTGCGGGTTACCCGCGGGGACATCCCCGACCGCTTCGACAAGATCAAGGAAACCTACATCGAGGTAACCGGCGACACCAAGGATCAGATCAGGCGCGAGGAGAAGATCCTCGAATCCTACAAGGATTTTCGCGGCGCCCTCAAGGAGGCTCAAGTGACGGCCTTTCAGCTTCTGAAAAAGGCCGAGGCCTCCCTCGAGGCCGCCAAGGGGCGCCTGGAGGAAGCCAACAAGGACCTCACATCCTATACCGAGGGGAATCGCGAGCAGATCGCCCGGCTCGAACTGGCCCGCGATGAACGGTTGCGGGAGCTGCAGGATGAGGACAAGCGCTACCAGATCGCCAAGGACCTGGCTGAGAACCTTTCTGTGAGCTACAACACCACCGAGGTCGTCATGGCCCGCTTGATGCAGTCGACGGACGTCAAGGAGCGCGTCTACTCCCAGGCGGTATCCTTCTTCGGCACCAACGAGACCGTTTTCACCGCCCTAAACGCCTCCTTTACAAGCCTTCACGGGCTGCATGAGAGCACACGCACGCTCGAGGCCATGAAGGAAGGGGTCAATCAGAGCCTGGAGACCATTTCCGAGGTGGGCGGAAAGGTCCAGGAGGATGCCCTGCGCGCGGGATATGGGCCCACGCTCAAGGCCGAATCAGTGAAGAAACTGGTAGACTCGGTCGTCAGTTTTCAGGAAAAGTCGCGATCCCTCATCGTCGAAATGCGCGACCTGGCGTCACGCAATGAACTCGAAATCACCCGGGCCGTGGAGGAAGGGAAGCGGCGCATGGCCGAGCTGGCGCGGGAAGGGGCAGGTCTGGGAGATGTCTGAACCGACGGCACCCCAAAAATTCGAGCTTGACGAAGTGATGCTGGCCATGGACGTGGTGGACACCCTCAGGCACCGCCGTTCCCTCGTAGACCAGGAGATCCAGTCCGAAGCCCGAGAGCGGGAACTGATCGAGAAGCTGAGAAAGACCTACGCCGACCAGGGGCTGGAGGTCTCGGACGAGGTGATAGCCCGGGGCGTTCGGGCCATGCGCGAAGAGCGTTTCGCTTACCGTGCACCGAAAAAGGGGTTTAAGACACGCCTGGCCCACATCTACGTCAACCGGGGCCGATGGGCCAAAGGTATCCTGATATTGCTGGTCGCATTGGCGGCCGTCTGGATAGGTTATCATTTTATTTTCGTGGTCCCGACCGAACGGGGGCGCGTCGAGCTGACACGGGAACTGACGAGCCAAACCGGTACCCAGCAGGAACGCATCGAAGGGCTGCAGGCCCGGGTCAACGGCGCCGGCAAGGCCTTGGAGAACGCCCTGAAGTCGGTGTCGGGGTTAGAGCTTCCGGCGGTCCGCCCGCTGGCGGACCGGGTCCGCCAAAGTCTGGCTGCGGCCCGCAACCGGCTGGATGTCGTTGAAAAACTCCCGCCGGTCGGCGGCGTCGACGCCCGAAGTGTGGATGAAAAATCGGCCGCCGCCCGACGACGTCTCAGCGAGCGCAACGAACTCATCGATCTCATCCACAAGGACCTTGCGAGTGCGCAGGCCGGCATAGACACGATTGTCGCCCTGAAAGACGAATTAAGGGGTCTCGACCTCCTGCGCACCGAGGCCCTGCGAGAGGCCCGTGAAGCAGGGGTATCCGGGAAGATTGAAGCCCTTTTCGCCGACGCCACCCTGGCCGCCGAGGCGGGAGACCTGGAAAACCTGCGCACCGCCCGCCAGGCCCTGCAATATGTCCATGACACTTTGCGGCAGGAGTACACGATTCAGATTGTCTCGCGTCCAGGCACTCCCAGCGGCGTCTGGCGCTATCCGGACAACTTCCGCACCGCCCAAAACTACTATTTGATCGTCGAAGCGACGACCGCCGGCGGGCAGCGGGTCAAGCTGCCCATCACATCGGAGGAAGACGGCACAGTTCGGGTGGTGAACGAGTGGGGACTGCGCGTCGACCGGCAGGCCTATGAGCAGGTGCGGCGCGACAAGGAGGACGACGGGATCGTGAACCGAAAGAAACTGGGGGTGAAAAGACGCGGATATCTTTCGCCGGAATACAGCATCTCCACAACGGGCGCAGCGATTACGGAGTGGTAGAGGTGGGAGCCATGCTTAACGGAAGAGACCAACTGGCCATCATCGACAGACACATTGCCACGGCCCAGAACGGAATCGACGTTGTCCATCGCCGTTTGGAGGCCGCTGGTCAGCGACTCACGGATATTCGGAACCAGACCGCCGAGGAATTCCGCCGGCTGGCCAGGTTCCGGCTGGATGAACTCACCGCGAACAGATTGATCGCTCGCCTGGATGACGTCGATCGGGCGGTATTGAACCTTCTGGAACGAAGGAGCAGGAAGATGGGCGACCTCGACTCTGAGATCCAGAAGGAACTGGCCCGTCAATCCTCCCTCAAGTCCGAGCGAGACGAAGCGGTAAGACGCCGTGACGAGCTGGCGAGCCTGATCGATCGCCGGGCTGCAGACATCCTGGCGCATCTCGCCGGGCAGGATGCCTATAAAACCCAGGAACAACACAGCCGCGAGGCTGCGGCCAAGGCCGAGCGCGCAGAGAGCAAGGCCGCCCAGGCAGAGACCGACCACGAAGAAAAGGGCAAGCCCTTTCGGGAAGACATGCTCTTCATGTACCTGTGGGAGCGGCGCTTTCTGACCCCGGATTACAGCGGCCGGGGTCTGACCCGAGCCTTGGACGGCTGGGTGGCAAAACTGATCGACTACGCGGACTCCCGCAGCAATTACTTCATGCTGACCGAGCTCCCCCTGCGATTGCGGGAGCATGCGGAATGGCAGAAGGCCATCGCCGCTCAGGCGTCTCAGAAACTCCGTGACATGGAAAACCGGGCCCTTCAGGTCGAAGGCATTTTACAGAAAAAGGCGGCGATGGAGGCGGCCCAAAAGGACATCGAGGGCATCGAGACCCATATCGAAGAGGCGGAGAAACAGTATGAAGCCCTTATGGAAAGGCGATCCTCATACTCCAGCGCTTCCGACGAACTCTCCCAGCAGGCCATGCAGCTACAGGTTTCCGAGATCAGGAACGATACCCTGGCGAACCTCTACCGGGAGGCCAGAATGACAAGCCGGCCGGACGACGATGTGATTGTCAGCCGCATCGGAGATCTGATGGAAGAGGAAAAATCCCTCTCCGCTGAAATCCAAAATCTGCAGGCCGACCTTCGCCTTCAACAGAAAAATTTTCAGGAGATCGAAGAACTGCGGCGGCGTTTTCGGCGCAGCAGCTACGACTCGGGCCACTCCTATTTCCCCGGCGGCCTCGACCTCACCGCGCTCCTGGCCCTGTTGATTTCCGGCAAGGCCTCGGGCGGAGACGTATGGGGCCGCATCGGTCGAGAGCAACGGTTCCGTCTGCCGCGACACAGCCCCAGGGGCGGAGGTAGGCTTTTCCCGGGAGGCTTCGGCCGCGGTTCCGGAGGCGGACAAATAGGCAGCGGTGGTTTTCGCACGGGTGGTGGGTTCTAGGTGAAACGGTATGCCCGGTAGAGACGGTCTTGTGCTGCAGTGGAAATCATGCTCCATTTCCCCCTCATAAAACGTGCGGAGCCTACCCTGTCCTCTGGAGATCCTGCGGGTGACAAACCGGCGCCGGAGAATTGCTCAAGCGAACAGGCAACAGTGGCTGGGCGTGAAGGTATGCCCTTATACCCGCTGAATCCGGCCTGCCAAACGTCGGGCCCTGTCGCTCACTGACATCATCTCCTGCCAGGGGGGGCCTACACAGGTTGCCGTGGATTATTGGCCCAGATGCGGTACGCACAAGGTCAGGTAAAACATTCCAGGTTTTTGGGTTTCGGACCCACGCGCCTTGACTCTTTGGCTGTGTTATGCAATTGTCTTGGTGGAAAAGGGTTTTATGATAGAGGGTTGATTTTTCAGTTGGAATAGATAGAGCCTTCAGGTGTTACGTGCACCCGCTCAACGCAGTGTGCGGATGGTGTGGCGGGTCGAGGATTACCGGAAAATTCAACAGACCGGGAAAAGGGGCGGATGCCCGCGTGGGAGGGAGACTGTTTGAGCATGAAAGACATTTTTGGACCCGAGAGTCCTCATGGCGAGATTCCCCAGATCAGGATTGAAGATCTGGATTTTTTTAAGTTCAAACGCATTGTCAAATGGATACTGCTTATCCTGGGCGGTATCTTTTTCCTGTGGGCCCTGTTCTGGGCACTGTCTTTTTACACGGACCTGCTCTGGTTCAATGGCCTGGGATACAAGGCCGTCCTCATGAAAGTGCTGTCCGCCCGGGTGGTGCTTTTCTTTATCGGCATGGCCGTTTTCTTGTGTCTGGCCGCCCCAAACCTCTATCTCGCTTATCGGAACACACGCGCCCTGCAACCCGTCCCAGGGCAGAGCATGCCCATTAAAAACTATGAGGCCGCCAAAGGTCTCCTGCTCCTCTCTGCTGTTGCGTTCATCATTCTCGTCGCGCTTTTCATGGCCGCAAAGTCAGCAGGGCGATGGGAGACAATGCTTCTGTTTCTGAACGGTCAGGCATTCAACGAGATTGATCCCATCTTCCACAAAGATTTTTCTTTCTTTATTTTTACACTTCCAGCCCTCGAATTCATAAAGTCCTCGCTGGTCAGAATGGTGGTTATGACGCTCTTGATCGTGGCGGCCTTCTATTACCTGGCATCCGGTCTGAGGGGAGAGCGCTTTTCGCTTCAAGGATCAGTAAAGACCCATCTGGTCATACTGGGCGCCCTGCTTTTCGTACTCTTTGCCGCAGGTCACTGGCTGAGCCGCTATGATCTGCTTTTCTCACCGACCGGGGCCGTTTACGGCATCGGGTATACGGATAACCATGTCACCCTCCCTGCCCGCACCATCCTGACTTTTGTGGCCTTGTTGTGTGGCGCCGTCATCCTGGCCAGCGTATTCTACAGGCGCAATATCGTGATTGTTTACGGCATTGGGATATGGGCCGGTTTAAATCTTTTGATGGGAAGCTTCATTCCCGGGCTGGTTCAAAGGTTGCAGGTCGAACCGAGCGAATTTGCCCGTGAAAAGTCTTTTCTGGCCAACAATATCGAATTCACCCGGCGGGCCTACGGCCTTTCGCAGCTTCAGACCAGCAGCCACCCGGCCCAGGGTGAAATCGACCCGGCAACGGTCGCGCAGAACCAGGGGACGATTCAGAACGTCCGTCTATGGGATGAGGGGCCACTGCTTCAAAGCTACAACCAGATTCAATTTTTCCGGCTCTATTACGACTTCCTCTCCGTCCATACGGACCGTTACGAAGTCGGAGGCGCGCTCCGCCAGGTCATGCTGGCTACACGTGAACTTTCCGCCGAGAAGCTTCCCGGCGAGGCCCAGCGTTGGGTCAACCGGCACCTGCAGTTCACTCACGGCTATGGCGTGGCCATGAGCCCGGTTACCGAAGTCGATCCCGCTGGCCGGCCGAGCTTTTTCATCAAAGACGTGCCGCCCGCCGGGGTCTTCCCACTGACCCGGCCCGAGATCTATTACGGTCTCAAGAGCCTGGATTTCCTGATCGTGCAGAGCAAAATGGAGGAATTCAACTATCCCGGACCCGACGGCCCGGCCTACACGCATTACGCGGGGAAAGGCGGTGTGCCTTTGAGTTCCCTGTTCCGCCGGCTGATGTACGCCTTGAAGTTCAAGGACTTGAATATCCTGATTTCAGGGGAAATCCAGCCTGACAGCCTGATTCAGTACCGGCGGACCGTCCGGGAGCGATTCAGCAGTATCTCTCCCTTTCTGTTGCCTGATCGTGAGGCCTACAGCGTCGTTGCGGATGGGCGTATTTTCTGGATACAGGATGCCTACACCTACACAAGCCGTTACCCCTATTCCACACCCTGGGAGAGACGGTTCAACTATCTGCGCAACAGCGTCAAGGCCGTCGTGGACGCCTATAACGGGGCCATCGATTACTATATCGCAGATCCGACCGATCCGCTCATACAGACTTACCAAATCATCTTTCCGGGTCTCTTTAAACCGATAAATGAGATGCCTGGTTTTCTGCGCCCCCACCTGCGTTATCCACTGGATATCTTTACAGTGCAAACCGAAATGCTGTTGCAGTACCACATGGAGGACCCCGTGGTCTTCTACAACAAGGAAGACCAGTGGTCTATTCCCGTGCAATCTTCTTTCGGCCAAACCCAGCCCCTCAAGCCCTACTATATAGTGGGCCGATTGCCGGGAGAGACACGGGAGGAATTTCTGCTCATCCAGCCTTTTACGCCTGCCAATCGTCACAACCTGGTCGGCTGGATTGCGGCCCGAAACGACGGGGAACATTATGGGCAGATCGTTCTCTTCCGATTTCCAACCGGTCGTCATGTCGACGGACCGAACCAGGTCGAGGCGCGCATTGACAATGACGCCGTCATCTCCGAACAGTTCACCTTGTGGGGTCAGGTCGGGTCCGAGGTCTTCCGCGGCATCCTTTTGGTCATTCCGATCGGGGATGCCATTCTCTATGCCGAGCCGGTCTTTCTGAAGCCTGAAGCCCTCGATTTTCCGGAACTCCGCCGCATTATCCTGGCCGACTCACGGCAGGTGGTGATGCATCAGACGATGGACACATCCATCAAAGCCCTGGCGGGTGAATTGCCGACCGTGGCCCTTGTGGCCGATGAGGACTTGAAGGACTCCGAACCGAAGCAGTCTGAATTTACGGCAGATGCCCTTGAGCGTATCCGGGAGGGACTTCAGGAAGTGGTCGAAAAACTCCAGGGGACCCTGGATCAGATCAAACGAATGCTCCCGCGGCAGTAAGAACAGCGGTTCGCCCGACGGTGGGATGACAAGGTCAATGCCGGAATTCTTCCATGACTGCCCTGATTGTATGGATTTAGCCCTTTCCAATAACTGTGTGGAAATCATGCTCCCTTTCTGAAGTGACCA
>JBMNCO010000022.1:0-12196 GCA_049366815.1 Desulfatiglandales bacterium
CATGATTTCCTTTCGAATTTTTCAAAGGGCTAAGGTGTTACGTTCAATCAGTAATGCCGGAGTGTCGGCATGCCCTTCTGTGCGGGAATCTTTTCACCCGCTTCTACAGGATGTAGCGAATGATTATTGCTAGGAGCAAAAAGGCCAACAGAACCCAGAAGAAGAGACTCAGTGTAATGTAGGTAGCCGCTTGCACCTCTTTTTTCGCTTCCACGCTGTCCAACATGTCCAGGGTCTCATGACGACTTCCGGGAGACCGGCGATGGGACATGGCGGCGAAAATCAGAGCGATCACAAACCCTATGGCAAGGAAAACCAGCCAGTGCCCTCCCCAGGTGGCCGGACAAAGAGGTTGAACCCAAACGCCTCCGGCCCAGGTGCCCAAAAACATGAGAAGAAAGAGCCATAACAACCCTGAACGTCGCCGATCCGGCGTCCGGTTCGTCAGGGCAAATGCCGCACTCAGTATGAATGCAACCAGAAGGGCCAGTACTAAATCCCTTAGAATCATAAGCCTGCCTCACTTCAGTGCCGCCGTTGCGGGACCCTGTTCCGTATCGGTTACCCATCCGGGGGGGTTCGCATTTCTTTCCATCCAGAAATAGATGATTTCTGGATGGAGCCGTCTGCTATCGGCATTCAGCGTTCAGCTTAATACTTTGTTTTTGCATGGCATTTTCTGACAGCTGATCGCTGAAGGCTGTTAGCGCGAATCCGGGAATGCTCATTTCCGCATTTCCGTATGAGCACTAGTTCATGATCAGCCGCCTGTCCGGGAAAGTAAATGGGGGCGATCATGTATCCCCGGGTGCCGGAAAGTGTATATCCAACCTGCCCTTTGGAAGGCGGTTTCCTGTTGTGGATGAGACTTTTTTTAAGATGATCGTCATCCGGTAGATCAACCCGCCTCCTGAATCCTGTCTTCCCGCTTTCCTACTCCCTACTGCAAGGCCAAATACAGGCTTTACCGCATTTACGGCATTGAAAGGATCGGTCATGATGAAAGCAATGAGGATAACTGCGACTGAAATCGCTCATCATTAAAAGACTTGCGCCATATGCCTAAGAGAGCGTGGTTGACTAGGGATCGAGTGGTTCAGTCATTCATGAAAGGGAGGACTTGTGGTTGAATTGTCATACGATGTAGTGGTTCTGGGATCCGGACCGGCCGGTGGTGAGGTTGCCTCGCGATGCCGGGATGCGGGGATGACCGTGGCTGTAGTGGAATCCCGTGGCTTCGGAGGGACATGTCCACTGCGCGGCTGCAATCCCAAAAAGGTACTCACGGGTGCAGGAGAGGTGATCGCCCGAATTTCCGGACTTTCGGGCAAGGGGCTGACAAGCGGCACCCGCATCCATTGGCCGGATCTTATAGGTCATAAGAAAACCTTTACTGAACCCGTGTCCGCCAGGGTCGAAAAGGGGATGGCAGAGAGGGGCATTGACACCTATCCATATCCGGGGCGTTTTGTCGGCGAAAATCGGGTGCTCAGCGGCACCACTGTTCTTGTTGGAAATCGCATATTCATCGGGACCGGGGCACGTGCCAGAAAACTCGATATTCCAGGAGAAGAACACGTCATAAACAGTGAGCAATTCCTTGAAATGAAAAATCTTCCCCAAAGGATCGCCTTCCTGGGTGGAGGATATATTTCCTTTGAATTCGCGCACCTTTGCGGCCGGGCAGGGGCCGACGTCAAGATCCTCCAGCGCAGTTCCCGTGTCTTGAAGGCCTTTGATCCTGACCTGGTGGATCAGCTGCTTGACTCCGTGACGGAGATCGGTGTTCAAGTGCTGACGGATATGCCGGTTCAGGCCATTGAAAGGGAGGGCGGCGGATTTGTGGTGCGGGCGGGCAAAGGCGGTGAGAGATCCTTCGACGCAGATCTCTGTGTACACGGCGCCGGTCGCGAACCCGACATCCAGGATTTGGATCTGGCCCGCGGAAAAGTGGCGATGAACGGCAAAGGTATTGCGGTGAACGCATTCATGCAAAGTGTTTCTAATCCAATCGTTTATGCGGGCGGAGACGCCGTCTCTTCACCCCTGCCCCTGACACCCACGGCCACCCTGGAGGGTTCGGTCGCAGCGGAAAACATCGTTCATGGCAACGAGAAGGAGGTCGACTACAGAGGTATCCCGAGTGTTGTATTTACCACCCCACCGCTTGCCGCCGTGGGGAAGAGCGAAAAGGCCTTGGTGGATGAGGAGATCGATTTCGAAAGACGATTCCGTGATACCTCGTCCTCCTTGTCGTCAAGGATGGTGGGATACAGACATGCCGGATACAAGCTGTTGATCTCTAAAGACTCATCCCGGCGAATACTGGGGGCGCATCTTCTCGGACACCATGCCGAGGAGATGATCAATGTCTTTGCCCTGGCCATGGTGTTGGATTTGAGCCTGGAGGATCTCCGCAGGGCGACCTGGGTCTACCCCAGTGCCGTGTATGATATCAAACATATGGTGGAGGGTTGAGATGAAGACCAAGAACAAATGGACTTTGTACCTGCTGCAGCTCTGATGACCAGCCAAGTGGCGTTGCAGACAAGACCAATATCATAGAATAAGAAAGGAGAAGTATTGTTATGCCGAATCTCGTATGCAGTGAGCGGAGACGGCGCGTCCTGTTATTCTGGGTTGTGATCAGTTTCTTGTGGGGATGTGGCCATCTCTTTCCGGGACTACACGCCTCTTCGCATGCCGTCGACATTCCGGATTCCTTTGCCCCTCTAGCCAAGAAGGTCAGCGCGTCAGTTGTCAATATCAGTGCAACCCGAGTCGTCAGAGGCCAAAGGGCCGTTCCCTTTCCCTTCAGCGGACCATTTGGATCCGAGGACCCTTTTCAGGAATTTTTTAGACGTTTTTTCCAGGATCAGGTTCCCAAAGAGTTCAAACAGCGAAGCCTGGGTTCGGGGTTTGTCATTGACAAGCAAGGCCTGATCCTGACCAACAACCATGTGGTGGAGAAGACCGACGAAATTGAGGTAACTTTGACCAATGGAAGAGAATTCCCCGCTAAGATCGTGGGAAAGGACCCTAAAACGGATCTGGCCCTTATCCAAATAGAGCCCGATGAGCCTCTTAACCCACTGAGCCTGGCAGACTCAGATAGATTGGAGGTAGGAGATTGGGTGGTGGCCATAGGGAGTCCCTTCGGCCTCGGCAACACGGTGACGGCGGGCATCGTGAGCGCCAAATACCGTCGAATCGGATCAGGACTCTATGAGGATTTCATTCAGACAGACGCCTCTATCAATCCCGGTAACAGCGGCGGTCCCCTGCTCAATGTGGAAGGGGAGGTCGTAGGCATCAACACCGCTATCTTTTCTCGGAGCGGAGGCAATGTCGGCATCGGGTTTGCCATCCCCAGCAACATGGCCAAAGAACTCCTGCCCCAGCTCAAAGAAGGGAAGGTCAAAAGGGGTTGGATGGGCGTCAGGATACAGCCTATAACTGCTGAACTGATGAGTAAATTCGGGTTAAAATCTGAAAACGGCGCCCTGGTTGCCGATGTAACCGAAAACAGTCCTGCGGACAAGGCCGACATTCAAAGGGGAGACGTAATCCTTTCCTTCGACGGTAAACAGATCAAGGATATGCAGGACTTGCCCTTCATCGTCGCGACCACTCCCATCGGCAAAGAAGTGAAGGTGACGATAAGCCGTGAAGGTCAGGAAAAGGTCTTGGATCTTACTGTCGGCGAAATGCAGGAAGAGACGGAATCCGAAACTCAATCCCAGGAACCTCAGGGACCTGAACTGGGTCTGGTCGTCAGAGACATCACACCCGAGATGGCTCGTCATTACGGACTTCCCAGGGATAAGGGGGTAATCATCGTCCAAGTGGATTCCAACAGTCCGGCGGCGGACGCCGGCCTGAAACAGGGGGATATCATTCTGGAACTGGATCGACAGCCGGTGTCCGACCTGGAGAACTTCCGGGAGCAAGTAGCCCGATTTGGTCCGGGGGAAACGGTCCTGTTCCTTATCCAGCGCGAAGGAAACCCCCTTTTTGTCGCGGTCAAGATATGGAATGAATGATTTACAAACGGAGGGAAATGCCGTTCCGCCTTCACTTCATCCAAGGCAATGGACGAATATGTCCCAACCTCAAGCGTGGAGGGTTTCAGCCATGATAATGAAATGGGCTAAGCTGAGGAGAGCAGGCTCAGCTTACATGCTCATGATCCTTGTCTTCATGACGATCTTGTTGTTCGCAGCAGAGGGCGGATGCCATTTCCCGATGAGAAGTGTTGGCCATCATTTTGAGTACGAGGATTTTGAAAAAAACGGTGACGGATTCAACATCACGATTGTCAACAAAAGCAAACAGGGGTTCAGCGAACTCAAAATCGTGGTCCTTGGCACGGATATCGACTGGGTCACGGTCTACAGGAGGGAAATCGAGGTGGAGTTTTTTGAAGGAGAGGGCAAAAAGACCTTTTTTCTTCCCGGTTATGACGAGCGGGTCTATGACATCAATCTCCGGATCTACATGAAGACTTACGAAGCGTATGAATAATGGGGACGAAGGGAAAATACGCGGGAACAAGATTGAGAACATCTCCTCGTTGTCTACTACCCCGATCAAGGTCACTTCACCCCGGAAGGTCTCCACAGAAACAGCGAAACCCCGCAGGAACAGTATCTGAAGAGTCCAATACCTATCGGAATCATGTCTTATGCATGACTGCATGTATTGCCCCATAGGCGACTGTAGGATGTAATTGAAGGGTATGGACGCGCACATATTGATGCAGGAGGAACCCATGTCCGACAATAATGATGCCTTGATCCTCTCCCGTGACAATTTCGATGCGGTCATCTTCGACCTGGACGGCGTGGTGACCCGGACGGCCAGGATTCATGCCAAGTCCTGGAAGGCCCTTTTCGATGAATACCGTGCAAAGAGTGGGGGGCAATGGCGGCCTTTTGACCCGGACAGGGATTACAGCCGATATGTGGACGGGAAACCGCGCCATGACGGAATAAGGAGTTTTCTGGCCGGGCGCGGCGTTGAAATCCCCTATGGGCGCCCCGATGATCCGCCCGAAAAGGAAACGGTATGTGGGCTGGGAAACAAAAAGAATATTCATTTTCAAAAACTGCTGAAGCAGGACGGCGTTGAGGTTTACGAGGGTGCCCTCCGTCTTATCAGGGCATTGCGGGAACAGGATTTTAAGACGGCTGTCGTGTCATCGAGCAAAAACTGCTTTATGGTTTTGAAATCGGCGGACATCGAAAATCTTTTCGATGTCAGGGTGGATGGGTTGATCTCTGAAAGGATCGGCCTAAAGGGCAAGCCGGCACCGGATATCTTTGTCGAGGCGGCCAAACGTCTGGGGGTCGATCCCAAAAGGGCGGTCGTCATAGAGGACGCCCTTTCCGGGGTCAAGGCAGGAAGAGCAGGGGGGTTCGGCCTCGTTATCGGGGTGGACCGGACGGAACACGGCGGGGCGCTGTATGAGGAAGGGGCCCACCGCGTGGTAAAGGATCTGAACACCATCAGCCTCGAAGAGATTTCAAATAATGATCCCATTTCCGCGCTGCATGCCATTGATGAGATTCTGGACATTGTGGATCGGAAAAAGATTGCGGTCTTTCTGGACTACGACGGCACCCTGACTCCTATTGTGGTCGATCCGGAAAAGGCCGTTCTTTCCAATTCAATGCAGGAGGCCCTGCAGGATCTTGCGCTGCACTGCACCGTGGCGATCGTCAGCGGCCGGGATCTCAGGGATGTTCAACACATGGTAGGCATTGATGGTCTTGTCTATGCGGGCAGCCATGGTTTTGAGATCTCAGGCCTCGGCGACGGCAAAGAGATCTTCAGGAAGGGCGAGGAGTATCTCCCCGACCTCGATCAGGCGGAGCGCAGGTTGAAGGAATGGCTGAGAGAAATCCCGGGCGTACGACTGGAACGTAAGCGGTTCTCGATAGCGGTGCATTTCAGACAGGTCCAAGACCTGGGCGTCCAGGCCATCGCTTCCGTGATTGATGATGTGATGCGTGATTTCCCCAGGTTGAGGAAGACGCACGGCAAGAAGATATTTGAGCTGCAGCCGGACATCGAATGGAACAAGGGCAAGGCCCTTTATCGGATTCTGGATGCCCTGGGCATGGAGCCGTCCGAATTTGTCTCCTTTTACCTGGGTGACGATGTGACCGACGAGGATGCCTTTGAGGCAATCCGGGAAGAGGGCATAGGGATTGTGGTATCCAATGATCCCCGGGCCTCAAAGGCGCGGTATTTTTTGCGGGACCCGGGAGAGGTGGAAGCTTTTCTCAAGATTCTCATTTCCATTGCAAAGGGAGACTGATCGATGGACCCATGGCTTCTGGTATACGAAGGATTCGACCCGCAGGAGGAACCCCTGCGTGAAGCCCTCTGCACCCTGGGAAACGGCTATTTCGCCACCCGGGGTGCCCTGGCGCAGGCCAACGCGGGCGGCATCCATTATCCCGGGACCTATCTGGCCGGCGGATACAACCGGCTTGAGACCCATATCGCGGGGCGTGTCATAGTCAATGAGGACCTGGTCAATCTTCCCAACTGGCTTGTCCTGACATTCCGGATCGACGAGGACGACTGGTTTGATCTCCAGCAGGTGGATCTTTTGAGCTACCGCCAGACCCTGGATCTCAAAAGGGGGCTTCTCCAGAGAACCATACGCTTTCGAGATGGAAAAAATCGGGAGACCCGAATCGAGGAACGCCGTCTCGTTCATATGGCCGAACCGCATCTGGCCGCCCTGGAGCTTACCATTTCCGCTGAAAACTGGTCAGGCATCCTCACCATAAAATCCGCTCTGGACGGTCTGGTGGTCAACAGCGGTGTCAAACGATACCGTGGATTGAAAAACAAGCACCTTAGACCCCTTTTGACCCGTCCCCTGGGGGAGAACGGCATGCTTTTGAAGGTCCAGACCAATCAGTCGGAGATCCGGATCGCCCAGGCGGCTCGGACAGCGTTCTTTCAAGAAGATGAGATTTTGAAACCGCAGCGGTCGATCCTGAGCGATCAGGGTTATATCGCGCAGCACTGCCGGATGCAGATTTCAGAAGGCGAGGAATTGCGCGTCGAAAAGATCATGGCCGTCCACACGTCCCGCGACCACGCCTCCTCGGAGTGCAGCATCGATGCGGAAGAGACCCTGGCCAGGGTCGGAAGCTTCACCGACCTTTTAGAGAGCCATGTCCTGGACTGGAAAAATCTCTGGCAGCGTTTCGAGATGGCCTTTGTCATGGAGGAAGAGGCTAAAGACGGGAAAACAGCCATGATCCTTCATCTCAACCTCTTTCATCTCCTCCAGACGACATCCATGCATACCATTGATCTGGACGTAGGTGTCCCGTCCCGGGGATGGCACGGTGAGGCCTATCGCGGGCACATCTTCTGGGACGAACTGTTCATCTTTCCTCTTCTCAACCTCCGGGTGCCGGAGATCACGCGGTCCCTTCTCGTGTACCGGTATCGTCGATTGAATGAGGCAAGGGCTGCGGCACGAGCGGCGGGCTACAAAGGGGCTATGTATCCCTGGCAGAGCGGCAGCAACGGTCGGGAAGAAAGCCAGCAACTCCATCTCAATCCCGAATCAGGGCGCTGGATCCCGGACAACTCTCACCGCCAGCGTCATGTGAATGCAGCCATCGCCTATAACATCTGGCAATATGACCAGGTCACCGGGGATCAGGAATTCCTGTCCTTTTGCGGGGCCGAAATGCTCCTTGAAATCGCCCGATTCTGGGCCTCCCTGGTCACCCATAACCCGGAAAGCGGCCGGTATGAAATCCTGGGAGTTATGGGTCCGGACGAATATCACGACGGGTATCCCGGCGCCGAAGAGGCGGGGCTGAAAAACAATGCCTACACCAACATCATGGCGGTCTGGGTATTGAGGGAGGCATTGAGGACTCTGGAACGCCTTCCCCGGGATCGCAGTGAGGAACTCTGCGAAACCCTTGTCCTGAGCCGCGGAGAACGGGATCTGTGGCAGGATATCACCCGCCGGATGTGTGTGGTGTTTCATGACGACGGCATCATCAGCCAATTCGAGGGTTATGCCGATTTGGAGGAATTCGACTGGGACGGGTATCGTGAAAAATATGGAGATATCCAACGCTTGGATCGGATTCTTGAGGCTGAGGATGACACCCCGAACCGCTACAAGGCCTCGAAGCAGGCCGATGTACTCATGCTCTTTTACCTCTTTTCCGCAGAGGAACTCGGCGAACTGTTTGCCGGGTTGGGCTATGATTTTGAGCGGGATACCATACCCAGAAACATCCGCTATTATATGGCGCGCACGTCCCATGGCTCCACCCTGAGCCGTGTTGTGCATTCGTGGGTTCTCGCCCGTTCAGACCGAGTCCGCTCCTGGAACCTCTTCAAAGAGGCCCTCAAGAGCGACTACACGGACATCCAGGGGGGAACCACCCCCGAGGGAATACACCTCGGAGCCATGGCAGGGAGCGTGAACCTCATACAGGAGGCCTTTACAGGGATTCGTGCCAGGGAGGACGTGCTCTGGTTCAATCCCTGTCTGCCCGAAGAAATGGGGAGTCTGGACATGAGGATCCGCTATCGGGGGCACTCTCTTCGGACCCGGATTACCCAGAATGAACTCACGGTCGAGGCCGTCACGGTCGCGGCCGGGCCCTGTTCCGAGGAGCCGATACGGATCGGCTTCCAAGATGAAATCTTCCGACTCCACCAGGGCCAATCGAAAACATTTCAGTTGTAGGGAGGAGACATCATGGTAAGGACCGCGATCAATGGGCTGGGAAGAATCGGGAGAGCCGCTTTCAAGATAATACTGGAACATCCCGAACTGGATCTGGCGGCCGTCAACGACCTCGTACCCACGGACAACCTCGCTTATCTCCTAAGGTATGATACGGTCTACGGCCGATACGAAAAAGAGGTCATAGCCTCGCAAACGGGACTGGTTGTCGACGGCAGGGAATATCCGGTCTATCACGAAAAGGACCCGCTGAATCTTCCCTGGAAGGAATTTGAGGTAGATATCGTCTTTGAATGTACAGGGGTCTTTACCCGGGAGGAAGACCTTGAAAAGCACCTCCAGGCCGGGGCCAAATTTGTTATCCTCTCCGCCCCGCCCAAAAGCGAAGCCATGCCCATGGTCGTCCACAACGTGAACCGGGCCGAACAGCCCGTGCGTATGATGTCCTGTGCCAGCTGCACGACCAATTGCATCGCCCCGGTGGTGGAGATCATGGGCAGACGCATCGGCGTCAGGAAGGCCACGCTGACGACCATCCATGCCTACACAGCAAGCCAGGGCATAGTCGACGGCCCTAACAAGAAATGGAGCAGGGGGCGTGCCGGCGCCGCCAACCTCGTGCCGACCACTACGGGCGCCGCTGTGGCCACGACCAAGGCCCTCCCCCGGTACAGAGGCAAATTTGACGGGGTCGCGGTCCGGGCACCCATCCCGGTGGGGTCCCTGTCCGATTTGGTTTTTCTCACGGAACGCAAGACCACGGTGGAAGAAATCAATGATATCTTCATGCAGGAGGCGGCAAGTGAACGATACCGGGGCATCCTGGGCGTTGCGGAGGATCCCATTGTCTCTTCGGATATCATCAAAGACCCCCGGGCTGCGATCTTCGATCCCCGAATGACCCAGGTAGTGGACGGGGACCTGGTCAAGGTGATGGCCTGGTATGACAATGAATGGGGATATACCAACCAGATGATCCGCGAGGCCGTCAGGGTCGGCAAGGAGGGGATCGACTGATGAGCAGGAGAAAAACAATGAAGGTCAGGACCTAAGACTTCCTCCGCCCGTAGACTCCGTCATCTGATCTGTCGGCATGAATCTCCGCCCGAACCCGGGGCAGACCTTCGGGGAAGGTCTCTCTCGCGTATTCGATGAGCTTCTCGCGCACATGGCAGCGCAGATTCCAGGCGGTAGAGGCGTCCGGGGCGCTCATGAGGGCCCTGAGCTCCTGCGTCTGCTCCGTGGCGTTCGTGACCTGGAGCCCCCAGACCTTCCCGTCCCAAAGCTCCGATTCACTCAGTACTTCTTTCAGCCTTTCCCGCAGGGCCTGCACTGGAATGTTGTAATCCGCGTAAAGATAGACCGTGCCAAGGAGGTCGGCTGAGACTCTTGTCCAGTTCTGGAAGGGTTTTTCCAGAAAATAGGTAATGGGCAGGACCAGCCGGCGCATGTCCCAGATCCTTACGACGACGTAGGTTAGGGTAATCTCCTCGATACGGCCCCACTCATTCTCGACAATAACCACATCGTCCAGGCGAATCGGCTGGGTAAAGGCGATCTGCAGACCGGCAAGCAGGGTCGCGATGGAGTGCTGGGCCGCAAACCCTATGATAAGCCCGACGATTCCTGCGGACGCCAGGATGCTGGCGCCGACCTGGCGAACCGTGGCAAAGCTCATAAGCAGGAGAGAAAGGGCGATTATGCCGATAATCGCGATCGCTATTTTCTTCATGATCCGGATCTGGGTCTGCACACTTCTGGCCCGGAGATTGTCTGCCACATCCATGGTGAAGCGTTGAATGAGCAGGTGCTCCGCCACCCCAAGAAGCCGGATCATCAGCCAGGCCAGCGAAAAGATGAGGAGCAGGACCAGGATATGTCGCAGGAATTGCAGGACCGGGTCGGGTGCCTCGAAAAAGGGGAAGACGAACCACACGGAGAGGAGCGGCAGTATGAGTCTGGCGGGTCCCCGGCAGCGCCGTATAAAAATAGATTCGCTGCTGTCATCCCTAAGGCGGGCCAGCCGACCGGACAAGCGGGACAGTGCTGCATAGACCGTCAGTCCCAGGAGGATTCCGCCGCCCAGGACCGCGAGGGGCTTGATCATCTCTTTTCCTATTTGAATCAAGCTTCCCATCCAGGTATCCATGTCACTTCTATCTCCCTTTCTCCCGCTCAGGCGTCCTTGTTGAGCATGCTATGGAGTCTCAGGGCGTTTTTTGCTGCATATCCGGACTCATCGTTATCGAAATGCGCCTATGTGCTTTTCTTTGCCTGCTTTTTGGCATGGGCCGCGGCTTCGAGTCCGGCAATGCAGCCCTCTCCCACGGATTTGGCCACCTGCCAGGGTGGACCGCATATATCACCCGCGGCGTAAATGCCGGGGATATTTGTCTCCTGCTTCTTGTTGGTAGAGATATATCTCATGGTTTCTTGGTCCAGGGCCACGCCGAGACGTCCGGCCAGTTCGGTCACCCCCTTGGCACCCAGTTCGATAAAGACACCCTCCACCTGTAGCTCGGTGCCGTCATCAAGGATCAAACCCTTTACCGTATCCTCACCCCTGATCTCACCGACCCTTCGGCCCTCATGGACGATAATCGGACTTTCTTCGAGCCTTTGGGCCAGAAAATCGTTTACGTCCAGCCTTTCACAGATGAGATGCACCTCGCGGGCATAGAAAAGAAGGGTCAAAGCCCCTGTAACGGCGGCGCTTTCGCATCCTACCAGGGCCACCGCCTGATCTCGAAAAAAAGCGGCGTCGCAGTCCACACAATAGGCGACACCCTTTCCCAGATACTCTTTTTCTCCCTTCAGGCCCAGTTTGTTCCTGGAGATGCCCATGGCAAAGATCAAGGCGCCCGCCTCAAAGGTCTTCCCGCCCTCCGCCTCGAGAAGAAAATGCCCTCCTTCACTCTTGAGATCGGTGACATCCTGTTCAAGGAATTCGACCCCCACCGACTCGGCACGCCTGCGCGCCTGCTCCAGCATGTCCGATCCGGCTTTGCCGGATATGCAGCAAAAATTTTCTATGTGGACCTGATAGGCGCTGCTTTTTCGAAGTTTGCCCAGCACCAACACGGAGACCTTCCTGCGGGCCGCATGAATGGCCGCCTGAAGGCCGGCCGGCCCCGAACCCAGTATGATCACATCAAACCGCTTCGTCCGCATAACGGCACCTTTCTCCTTTTTTAGTATGAAAGCCTACAATTAAGACTGGACCAGTGCTCGTGCCCCTTCAATAGGGTGAATCCTGTATTGAAGAAAACGATTTCAAGTATAGCGGAAGGCGCTCCACCCCGTTCCCTCCCGTGAACCTCTGCGTGATGCGTCCTGCGCGACTTTACGTCCGGGCGGACGTTGTTGTTTTATTAATATCAAGTCGCGGAATATCCAAAAGATACATTTCCCCTGTTGTTTGTTTCATTCATCAAATAACGAGGTGAAAAG
>JBMNCO010000023.1:0-2256 GCA_049366815.1 Desulfatiglandales bacterium
ACTAAGTAATCCCGTGTTTGTCTCGGATCGATAATATCATGGATATAATATTCGCCGGCCGCCGGGTACGGAGACCCGTCCCCGACCATCTTCGCGACCATCTTTTCCCTTTCCTTCTCAGGCAGATTTCCGTAGACCACATCCGCGGCGATCAGGGGGTCCATGAATCCGATTTCCGCCGTGGGCCAAGCCGCGATGAAATCAGGCCCCGCCCCCATTCCGCACATATTCATGGTCACCTGCCCGTAGGTTTTTCGGATGATGATGGCGATCTTGGGTACCGTCACTTGAAACAGACACTGTAGGGCATTGACCACCTTCGCCCCCACCTTTTTGATCTCCCCTTCTTTACCGACCATATGACCCGGCGTATCGTGCAGAAAAATAAGAGGGATATTGTACGAATCACACAGGCAGAGAAAACTCATCATCTTGTCCAGGGCATCCGTATCCGTGGCGCCCATGTTTACGATGGGGTTGTTCGCCACGATCCCCACCGCCTCCCCGTTTATCCGAGCCAGGGTTGTGATCAGCATCCGGGCAAATTCAGGCTTCAGCTCGAAATGCTCCCCTCCGTCCACGATACACTCTACAATGCCGTGCATGTCATAGACCCTTTTCCTATTGGCCGGGAGCTCTTTCAGGATACGCGCCATCCTCTCCTTCGAGCCCTCCGGGACGGGCCTTGTGGCTGGCTTCTCACCGTGATGGTTAGGCATGTAGTCCAGGAAGCGCCGAATGATCCGCCAGCAATCCTCTTCATCCTCGGCCACTTGGTCGGCGATTCCCGTAATTTTCGAATGGATCTCCCACCCGCCCATCTCTTCTCCCGTGTAGTTCTGCCCAATGGCCCGTCCCAGGGCACGGGGTCCGGATACCGAGATGGCGCTTCCCTTGACCTGCACCACAAAATCGGCCAGATTGGCCTGAAAGTCGGCGACCCCGTAACACTCCCCCAATGCGGCAAAAATGAACGGCTGGGTTCGGAAATGGGTATACTCCGGCCTGAGTCCATCCGGTTCATAACCGGTGATCGAGCAGACCTCCTTGGATCCCTGGCAGTCCGGCATCCGAGCTCCTCCGGCCTCACCCAGGAATATCAGCGGCACCTTCATCTTTTCTTTCACCTGTTTTTTGAAGGTAAGAAGTTTTTTCAGGTTGACCTTGGCATTCGTAGAGGCAAGTACAGTAAAATCATTGGCAATGACCGCGACCCTTCTCCCATTGATCAGTCCGTATCCGCATATCAGGCTGTCTGCAGGAGTCCTATCCTCCATGCCCGGAACAGCCGAATGCGCAAAGAGACCCGTCTCTACAAAAGAACCGACCTCGAGAAGTCTATCGAGGCGTTCTCTGGCGGTCAGCCGTCCCTTATCGTGTTGCCTTTTTACCTTCTCAGGTCCACCCATCTGGAGAAACCGGATGCGTTTCTCTTCGAGTTCCTTCAATAAATGTTCAATGGTCATGCTTTTCATTTCTCCTATCTGTTTGTACAGGGAGGGCTATTGCCTGTGTATCTCAAGTGGTTGATGGTAAAATATTGCAGCTGCACCTCTGGTGCTTTATATCTTTCTCAAACGCGCCTCATTGAGATTGCAAGGTTGTTCTTCCCCTTTGGGCCCGTCTTTTCGGGCCGGGAAGCATTTTCCGAAAGCGCCGTCAACCCGGCTGTTTCCGTTCATTTCTAACGCATCCACTGTTGCCTTTTCTATTAGGGAAGCGATCCCAAACCTATCCTCTGTTGCCTTTGTTCCTTGAGACTCTTTGTGTCGTCCTGCAAACGCCACATCGAAAAGACCAGCGTCCTCCTCAGTATTTGCGGTGGAAGTTTGCTGAGTTCGTGAATGAGTTGAGGCGGAAGCAGGTCAGGCCGCAGGCTCATGATTTGGCCTAATTTGACAAAGCCCGACCCCAGATCCTCGAGGGCGCAGCGGATTCTCTCAAAGGTCCCCAGCCCTTGACCGGCCTTGTGGATCTTCGTGAGAAGCCCGATACCCGGCATATCAAACCGATCAACCAGATCATCAAATCCATACTTCATGAGGATCGTTACAATGTCTTTAGAACGACCGAGACTCGCCAGTGTTTTGAGATCCATAGCTCCTTCCTTTTTGCGGCGATTTGTTGTTCAGCTTGGCTTGCATCTTTTCTGCGCAGGCATCACCAATACCCATCTCAGATCTCCTTTCTTTGATATTACTCTTAGTGCTTATCCGTAAATAACGCCTACTTTTCGGAAGGCGATGATTGCCGCGG
>JBMNCO010000024.1:0-8709 GCA_049366815.1 Desulfatiglandales bacterium
CCGCCTGCAGATGGCATCGGACATCGCCGGGGGCATGGCCGACATTTTTGAGAACCTCTATGAGCTGACCGGCAAAAAGCAGAAGGAGTTCTTCTACCTGAGCAAGGGCGCGGCCCTGCTCCAGGCCATCATCAACACGGCCCAGGCCGTCACCAAGGCCCTGGCCCAGGGCGGATTCCTGGGCATCGCCCAGGCCGCAGCCGTCAGCGCGATGGGAGCGGTTCAGATCGCCAAGATCGGGGCGCAGAAGCTCGCCGGGGGCGGAGCGATCCTCGGGCGGTCTCCCCACAGCAAGGCGGACAATATCCCCGTCATGGCCACGGCAGGGGAATGGATGCACCCGGTCGAGACGGTCCGCTATTACGGATCGCAGGTCATGGAGGCCATGCGGCAGAGACTGATCCCCCGCGAGCTCTTCGCGGGCCTCCGGCTCCCCTCCTTTTCCGCGCCAAGACCCGCCTGGGCGCTCGCCGCGGGCGGCCCGGTCCCGGCCAACGCTTCAGGGAGCGGGCAGGGGCAGGAAGGCGGAGGGATCCATATCGTCAATGTGATCGACCCGAACCTTCTGGACCGGTACATGGCGTCCAATGCCGGTCAAAAGACCGTGCTCAACGTGCTCAGCCAAAACAGCTTCATGGTCAAGCAGATCCTTTCGGAGGCCTAACCCATGGCGTTTTCATCCGGCAGTGTGTCGACCTTCTCGGGGGCCACCGGCCTGCTCCAGGCCCTGCTCGATTTCGTGTGCGGCACCGAAGTGGCGTCTGAAAGTTTGGGGACGCCGGACGGCATCGAAACCTATTTCGCCGGCACCCTGGCCAACAATCCCGTGGGCCTCGGGCGGTGCGTGGCGACCTACACGATATCGAGCGTGGTGCACCAGGCCGTGGATGACGGGGCCGGGAACATCGCCGGGACGGGCATCTCGGCGGGGACCATCGACTATCCCACCGGGGACTTTGAAATCACCTTCACGACGGCTCCCGATAACGGCAGCTCTTTGACGGCCGACTACATCAGCGGCGATCCCGGAAGGGACTGGCGTGTGGAGTGCCACCGCAATACCCGCTCAAGACCGAGCCCCGGGTACACCGAACCCTTCGGGAGCGACTGCAAGGAGGTGATCCTTTCCAATACCGGGATGTCCGGGCAGGAGGCCGCGATCGTCGGTATCCGCGAATGGCAGTATCCGGCCGCAAACGCACGCGGCTGGGACCTGAACGGGTACCTGCTCTATGGACCGCCGGCCGATTGGAACAGCAACAGCAACAGCCACGGGCGCACCTCCTATGATACGACCTGGCATCATTATAAAGAGCACCCCATGCTGCCCCTGATCAACGACACCATGTATTACTGGATCTATTCCAACCAGCAGCGGATCGTGGTTGTCGTCAAGGTGCAGAGCAATTACGAGTCGGCCTATCTCGGGTTCGGGCGGCGCTTCGGAACGCCCGGGGACTACCCCTACCCTTTATGCGTTATCGGCTCCCATTACGGCAACAGCATCTTTTCATCAACGGACGCCGACCACACCTACATCGCTTCCTGCAATCAATCCAGCAACTACAAGGCATGGATCGTGGAGCCGGCCAACCAGTACATGTACTGGAACGGGAGCGCCGATCAGCCCGTGTTTCTTCCGAGAAACCCGTTTTCCACCCTGGGAACTATGGACCATACCGCCAACGGCAAGTACCTGATGACGCCCGTTTATATCTGCAAATACATCGGCAAGGACAATCTCATGGACCTTGACGGGGTGCTTCATTGTATGGGCGTGGGCGTTCAGTCGGAAGACACCCTGACCTTTGAAGGCAAGACCTTCCGGGTATTTCAGAATGTTTTCAGGACGGACTATTACGAATTCATGGCCATAAGGGAGGACTGAACCGGTGAGCCTGGTCAACCATCAGATCCATTACAACGTGTCGTCCCATAAGGATGTGCTCGCCAAGATCCGCAACTTCGCGATGGCCCGGGGATGGACCTCCGATCATTATGAAACGGGCGTGAAATGGGCGAACACCGGGGGCGGGTATTATGACTGGATCGCGGGAAACGAGGATTTTCTTCAGCTCTGGAGCGACGCCTATGGTTCGCAGAACATGGTCTTTCGGTTCAGGGCCACCGGTTCCGGCGCGGACCCCCAGGAGGAAATCCTTCATCTTACCGGCATCGAACCGGCCCAGCGCGCCCTCGATCACACCTCTTCCTATCACCCGGTCGACAGGCATTGTTATACCCACACTTACTCACGCAAGCTGAGCCTTTCTCCCGGGCAAATGCCCTGCCTGTGGCTTTTCGGGAACGATCAATTCATCTTCGCGATCATTCAAACGACGGCAAGCCTGGTGCAGGGCCTGTTTTTCGGGACCGTGGAGCTTTTTGATACTTCGGATGTGCTGTATCTCAGCATGCTTTCTCAAAGTCCGTCAACGACGCTTCGCAAATGGTATGAGGCGGAAAGTTACCTGACAGCCTTTCGGATGCCGTTATTCTTTTGGCAGGACACGTACAATATTTACTGGTGCAACACGGGCGCCGGGGCCTCAAACACCTTGAGATACAACCTGAGATTCACCCACGATCAGGCCTTCGGGTATTTCAACAAGCTGGACCAGGCCGTCGCGGCGAACAATTTCAGCGGCAAGCGCACCCTGATAAAGCCCACGGTGTTTATGCAGAGGGCATCGGACAGCCTGTGGTATCCGGTGGGGACCTTGCCGATTTACTGGATCGTTTACGAGGGCCTGCAGATCGGCCAGACCCTGACCTACGGCACGGAACAATACCTGTGTTTCCCGAGCATTTATTCGTCCGCTAAATACGGCATTGCGGTAAGGGTGGTCTGATGACAAGTTACGGCGGCGTCATATCCGGCGATCAGACCCCGGAGCAGGCCGGGGCCCTGGATCTCTTCGGCTTTGTTTACGGCAGCAAACGACCAAACGCTCAGGGTATCGCCCGCCCCTGGGACGGCTACGGCGCTGCAAGCCCGGATACAAGATCCGTTTCCATGTCCCCCGCCGCCGGGGACGGCATCCTCGCCCACAGTTTCGGGGATGAGCAGATTTTTCACCGGATCTGGTTCGAGCCCGTTTCGATCGACGCGGGATTCATTGTGGAGGACCGGGAGTATGCCCTTTCCATCTGGAACGCGCACTTTGATCAATATGCGGACATCACGGCAATCGAGGGCGTAACCCCCGAGGGGACCGGGATCGGTCCGGATGAGACGCCGATCCGGATTCAGAAATTATGGGAAAAGGTTTTCTCCGTCGCGGTTTTTCGGATCGGCCCGCCGTTTCAGAACACCGTTTACCGGTTCACGATCAATGGCGGAGTCTACGAGCTGCTCATCACAGGCATGAGGGTTATCGCCTTTGCCGCTCCGCCCAATTGGGACAAGGCCGTCGGCATGGGGTATGCCTTTGACACCGTGATCGCGACAAGGGAGCGGTTCAAGGAGCAGCGGCGGCCCCTCCGGCTGAGGCCCGTAAGGGACGCAGGGCTTTCCCTGCTCCTGGAGGGCGTAAATGCGGAGCGCATCGTCAACCTGCTCGCCTACGGCCATGACAAGGTCTTCGGGGTGCCGATCTATCCCGAGGCCGTCTTTACGAATGACACATTGACCGGGCAGACATCCTTCAACGCCGCCAATGACATTTCGCGGTTCTGGAACCTCCACAATCTCTCTCAATACGTGATGATCACGGATCATGAAAAGATGCAGGGAGAGATCAAGGAGGTGTTGGAAGTATCCGGCAGCACGATCTCACTGAAGATTCCCGTCAACCAGCAATTCACACCGCAAAAGAGCGTCATCTATCCCGTCTTTTTCGGCCTGCTCGACACGCCCGATTTTTCTCCGAAGACGGATTCCCTGGAAGAGATCCGGATCGGGTTCCAGGAGTTCGATGACGGGTCCCTGGGCGGGATTCCGGGCGCCGAGGGAGCGGCGGCCCTCTTCCCGATTGAACCCGACTGGTCAAAATTGCCGGCCAGACGCTTCCTGTTTTCCCGGCATTTGATGGGGTATCCGGGGACGATCCATGAAATCGGGGAGACCACGACGCGGGTCCCGATCTCCCTGGACATGGGCGTGCTGCTCGGTAAGGCCGAAGAGTTTGAGCTGCTGGATTTTTTCTGCACACATCACGGCAGGCACTTGCGGCTGTGGCTCAAATCTCCGGTTCGCGCCTTTACCCTCAAGCAGGATATGGCAAGCGGTTCCACGGTCCTCTATGTGGAGCGAAACGGGGCCCAGGACTGGTATCAGGGCCACGAGAGGATTTATATCCTGATGGCCGACGGCGAGCTGCTTGTGCGCCATGTGCAGGGCATTATTGACGATACGGATAACGACCGGCTGATCCTCAGCCTGGACTCCTCCCTCGGTCGGGACGTGACCCTTGTCAACCACTACATCATCGGCCGGTATCTGCTCGCCCGTTTCGACATGGACAAGCTGGATCTCTCCTTTATCACGGATGGGGTCTCCAGGGCGGCCCTTAAATTTCTTGAACTTACGGCGGAGTATTCGGAGCTATGACCTACCAGGAAGAACTGCAGAAGACCGAACAGAGCGCCATGCCCGAGCTCTACGTGATTCAATCGGGCGGAAGCTTCGAGCGGGTGACATCCTTTTCCGAAAGCCTCGCGTTTCAGGGCTATCAATATAGGCCCGCCCCGATCAAACGGAGCGGTTTTACAACGGACGCTCATCTCGGGGCCACAAAGGTCACGATCGCCGCATCCGTAAAAAGCACCTTTGGAAAATACATCGCCAATCAGCCCATCGAGCCCACCCGGATCAAGATCTACCGGGCCGTGGCCCCGAGTCTTGAAAGTTTTGCGTCTCTTTTCAGCGGCCGCGTCATGACCGTCGCCTTCCGCAATCGCGTGGCCACGGCGATCTGCCAGAACCGGAGCGCGATCCTGGACGCCGTGGTCCCCGGGATCGTGTATCAGAGCTATTGCAACCATCAGCTTTTCGATACCGGGTGCGGCCTCAACGATAACGACTACAAGACCGGGGCGACTGTCGCGGATATCACCGGATCGGATCTCACCCTGATGGGCCTGGGAGACCCTCCGGACGGATACTACAAGGGCGGCATCGCGGTCTACGACACGGACATGCGCCTGATCACCCATCACACGGGCAGCACCGTCTCCCTGCAGCTCCCCTTTGATTCCCGGGTCAAGTTGGGATCGACTCTCAATGTCTACCCGGGGTGCGACGGCAGCCCGGAGACCTGCAAGGACAAGTTCAACAACTACGGCAGGTTTTTGGGGATGCCCCTCATCCCTTCAAAGAACCCGGTCATGTGGGGGGTATAAATTGAAGCCCTATTTTGAAAATGACCCGGCGTGGGTCAGATTCCTGGAGATCCTTCAATCCTGGAAGGGGACGCCTTACCGGCACCTTCAGATGGTAAAGGGCCGGGGGGCGGACTGCTCCCTTTTTGTGGCAGCCTGCTTCCGGGAAGCCGGGATCTTGACCGAGGTGAGATATGACTATTATCCCCGGGACTGGCATTACCACACGCATGAGGAATATGTCACGGACGGATTTTTAAAGCACCTGCGCGAACATCTCCTGCCCGGATTGGCCATCCGTGAGGAGGACCCCAAAACGCCCCTTTTCCGCGGGGACTTCATCGGATTCAGCTCGGTCAAGAGCGGGGTCACCAATCACGCGGGCCTTTATATCGGGGGCGGCCGCATGATCCACAGCATCAATCACCGCGGTGTGATCGAGTCGTTCATGGGCTCGTTCTGGCGCGAAAAGATGACAACCATTGTGAGGGTCCTCGTCTGATGGGCGTGCTCTTTCTGTCCTATATGGCCTTTACGGTCGCCGTGGCGGCCTACGCCATTTATGCCATGCGCCGAGCGAGCGGCACCGGCCAGGAAAACATGGCCCCGGCATCCCTCGATTCCTTTTCCATCACCTCGGCCCAGGAAGGCGCGGTCGTGCGCGTGATCTTCGGAACGGTGAGGATTCCGGGAAACATCCTCTGGTACGGCAATCTCAAGACCGAGGCGATCTGGAGCGGAGGCGGTGCGGGAGACGGCGACCCCGATCCCGTCATCATCGGGTATGACTATTTCCTGGATGTGTGGCAGGGCCTCTGCCAGGGCAAAGTGGAAATTTTAAAGACCTATCTGAACGATGACGAAGAAAGCGTCCAGTGCGCGGACGTGGTGTTCAACGACGGTACGGGCCTGGAATACCCCACCGAGCCCGGCGAGTGGGCCAACCGGCTGCCGGGCGTATCCCACATCTTTCACCGCTCCTTTTATCTCGGTGAGAATCAGACCTTCGTGCCCACGGTTCATTTTGTCATGCGCCGGATTCTGACAAGCCCGGTCAACGACGCCGTGCTTCCGAACGGGGCGAACCCGGCCGCGATCCTCTATGAAGTGCTCCGGATGGGCGGGGCCGGCGTGGCTGATTTTGTGCTCTCCTCTTTCCATTCGGCCGCCGCGTTCTGGAAGGCCAAGGGCTATGGCCTCAACCTGGACATGGCGCGCCAGCAGAAGGTGAGGAACTGGGTCGCCTGGGTCTTCAGCTATGTGGACGGAGCGCTCACCATCAATGACGATGACCAGTTTGTCTGCAAGGCCTTTGACCCGGAGGAGTTGCCTGTTGCGACGCTTGAAACGGATGATTTCCTGGATTTCGGGATTTCACGGAGGGGCTGGGACGATACCTTCAACTTTTTCCGGGGCAACTATATCGACCCGGATGCCGGATATGCGAAGAGAACCATTTCCGCGTACAATCCCGCCAACATACGTCTGACCGGAAGCAGGAGGGAGAAGACCGTCGATCTCACGGCCTTCGGGGATGTGGAGGCGGCAAGCAGGCGTCTCTGGGAGATCATGAAGCGCCTGAGCTATCCCGAGGCCCCGATCGATTTCAAGACGGATCTTTCCTGGGGCTGGCTCCAGGTGGGCCATGTGATCGAAGTCAACCATGAGGACTACGGCATCGTCTCGGGCGAATACCGGATTACGGAAAAAGACCTTTCGGAAGTCGACTCCAACGAGGTCCGCTTTGTCGCGGAACAGATGATCGAAACCCTTTTCGATGATCATTTCAGCGTCGGGGGCGATTCCAAATGGGTCACGCCCTCCACCGATCCCGGGCCGCTCGTGCACCAGAGGGTCTTTGAGTTGCCCTTCAATCCCTTCACAGATTACGGCCCGGCCTTCCTCCTGCTCGCAGCCAGGGTTCACAGTTATGAAACAGGCTTTATCGTCCTCACATCCCTTACCGGCACGGACTACACGACCCTGGGCCACATCCGGACCTTTTCTCAAAGAGGCGCCCTGGCGGAAGTCTATCCTTCGGGCACTTGCGCGATCGATGACGACCAGGGCATCCTGTACGCGCCCTACCGGGAGGACCCGATCTTTTCAACGGTCTCCCGGACGGATCTTTTCGGCAAGGCGCGCTTTGCGCTGATCGATGACGAGATCATCCGGTTTGAGTCCGTAACGCCCGAGCCGGGCGGCGCGATCAGGCTCAAGGGCTGCGTTCGGGGATGCTTCAATACGCCGGTTTCAACGCATGCGATTAACAGCGAGATCTGGCTCTGCGAGATCCTGGATAACATCCTGGCTGGCATTGAGGCAGGGACCTTTCATGTGAAGTTTCTGCCTTACTTTGGGAAAAAGGTCGTGGACCCGGCCGATGCCGCGGCCATGCAGGTGGCGGTTCAGAATAAGGCCGCTGTTCCCTGGCCCCCCGGCCGCATCGAGGCGGTCCGGACCGGGAGCAGCGTGCAGGTGACGTGGTGGCCGCTCACAAAAAACTTCGACGGCGCGGGCTCAAAGGAAGAGCAGGCCTATACGGACACGTGGCCTTTCGACTTTGACGGGGCGTTCGAATACAGGATCGATTCCGGGACATGGACGGCGATCACAGGGACCCAGGCCGCTATCACCCAGGCCGGGGCGTTTACTTTCTCGATCAGGAATGTGGTTGACGGCAGGGAGAGCGGGGTTAAAACCCTTTCGGTCGGCGCGCCCGATGGGACGTATATCCTTTAGGAGGGGATCATGAGCGTTTTATCTCCAAGCAACCTCGAGACCATTGATTACCGGCAGCAGGGCTGGAGCGCGATCGTGACGGCCAATGCGCAAAAGCTCAACACCTATTTGACCAAGCTCTGGGGACCGATCCAGGCGACAAGCCCCTTGGGCTCCTTAAAGCTAGCCGATGAAGCGGCATCCCAGAGTGACCCGGCAGGCCCGACCGCCCAGGCCCTGACGGACAGCTCCGGAGGCACGCCCACGCAGACCGTGAAGGCCGTTTCAGGGAGCGGCGCGGACGCGGACATCAATGATAATTTCGCGTCCCTTACGGATGAAATTGAAAAGCTGCGGGCCGACAATGCGGCCCTGAAGACAGCCCTCGAGGGCACGATCGATTATTGCGACGCCCTCAAGGCCAAAGTCAACGGCCTTCTCACCGCCCTTCGAAAGACCGGAGGCTGCGGAGTGCTGGACAATCAGCCCTGAAAAATGATGGCACAGGCGGGAAATGATCAGAGAGCAGGTTCTTGTCAGGGAACGCCTCTGGTGATTTGAGGTTGAGGAGGAAGGCGCGCTATGGATGAAGTCTGCAAGGAGCACAGCGGGTGCTTAAAGAGCATCAAGGCCCTGGAGGAAAGCGGTGTGAGACAATGGGACAAG
>JBMNCO010000025.1:0-4677 GCA_049366815.1 Desulfatiglandales bacterium
TGACGCCCTCATCTTGTGCCCTATAATAGGCGCCATTCTGGAGGTTATGACAATGATAAGGACAATAAATGGAAAGACACCAAGGATTGCGGAAAGCGCCTTTGTCAGCGAGGCAGCCTATATCGTCGGAGATGTGGAGATCGGAGAGGGGACAAGCGTTTGGCCGGGGGCGGTCATCCGGGGCGACCTGGGGCCGATAAAAATCGGCAGCGATTGCGCAGTTGAAGACAATTGCGTCATTCACGTGGGCTCACCCGATGGCATTCTCAGCAACCTTAATATCGGCGACCGGGTCGTTATCGGGCACGGGGCGGTCCTCAACTGCATCCGGATCGGAAACGATGTGCTCATTGGTATGAATGCGACGATCCTCCACGATGTGACGATCGGTAACGACTGCATCATTGCGGCAGGATGCGTGGTCAGGGAAAAGATGATCGTCCCCGATGACTCGTTTGTCCTGGGCGTCCCGGGCGAAATCAAGGGAAAACCATCGCAGGACCACCTCTGGTGGATCCAGGACAGTTACAAGGCATACGTCAGGTTAACAAAGCAATACAAGAAAGAGGGTCTGTAACCGGGAACAACCCCACGCACCATTTTTCACATCGACCGCCCGCTATCGACCGGTCTTCGCCGCCGCCATCACCGAGTCAACAATCTGCTGGTATCCGGTACACCGACAAAGATTGCCTGAGATGGCTTTTCGCACCTGACGCGGGGTGGGATGCGGCGTTTCATCCAACAGGGCCTTGGCTGACATGATCATGCCGGGTGTACAAAACCCGCACTGGATCGCTCCATGTTTCACGAACGCCTCCTGGATCGGGTGGAGTTTTTCGCCCCTCGCCAGTCCCTCAATGGTGGTGATGTGTTTATCCTGGGCATCCAGGGCAAGGACCATACAGGACGCGACGGGTTTCCCATCCATAAGTACGGTGCAGGCGCCGCACTCGCCCTCGTTACAGGATTTTTTCGTTCCCGTAAGTCCGAGTTGATCGCGCAGGACCTCGACCAAGGTGCGCTGGGGTTGGACCTGAATCCTATATTCGATGTCATTGACCATCAGTTTTAGGGGTATGAGAGATGTCATCTTGTTCCTCCTTGCTTCAATGCATTCATAGTCTGGAGCAATGCCCGCTTGGTGAGTACCTCCACCATGTTGCGACGGTACTCTTCTGAAGCGCGGACGTCGCTGATGGGCCGACACTCTCTTCCGGCTGATCTGCCGGCTTCGTCAGCCAGGACTTCGGTCAGGACCTTTCCTCGAACTATCCCCTCTGCGAGCGCCGCCCTGATCGGGGTCGGCGCAACGGCGCCAAGGGCGATCTTCACGTCAGTGCAGACCTTATCGCCGTCAATGGAGAGAAAGGCAGCCACACCCACCAGGGCAAGGTCAAGAGCGGCCCGACGCATGATCTTGAGGTAAACGCCTTTCCCTTTTGGAAAAGGGATGGTGATGTGGGTCAGGATATCCGTGGGGGCGATACTGCATGTCGAGGGTCCGGCAAACAGGTCCTCCACCGGGCAAGTCCTTTCACCGGAAGGCCCCGTGATGAGGGCCTGGGCCGAGAGCACCATGAGAGGGGGAGCCGTATCCGCTGAAGGCACGGCGCTTACCAGATTCCCGCCCAGAGTGGCAAGAGTCCTTATTTGTGGGGAGGCCATGACGCAGGCGGCATCCCAGAGGGGCCGGTAAGCCTTTTCAATGACACCGGAGTGTTCTATCTCGGCCATAGTGGTCAGGGTTCCGATCCTGAGACCCTTTCCATTTGTGGTGATCCCTGAAAGGCCCGGTATTGTCTTCAGATTGATCAAATGGGAAGGTGTGGCGGTGCGTTTCTTCATGGCAAGGATGAGGTCTGTCCCCCCGGCCAATAATTTGGCGTCCTTCCCAAAGGTGGAAAGAAGATCCAAGGCCTCGGAAAGGGAGGTGGGCGTGTGGTATTCGAAGTGTGGCAATCTTTTGAGAAACATCATTTTCCCTCCTTCTTCTTCAATTCGGCGAGGATCTTCTCGGGGGTAATGGGGAGATCTTTAATCCGGACACCTACCGCGTCATAGACCCCGTTGGCTATGGCGGCAATGGTCGAGCATGAGCTTGCCTCACCCGCCCCCTTCGCGCCGAAGGGCCCATAAGGGTCATGGGTATGGACATGCTCTACGACATATTCCGGTGTGTCGAGGGCTGTGGGTTGTTTGTAATCCCGCCAGGAACAGTTGAGCATGCGTCCTTTCTCATCGTAAAGGGCCTCCTCCATGAGGGCGTGACCACACATATGGGCAGAGCCGCCGTTCACCTGGCCTTCAAGCATGACCGGATTGATAGGCTGGCCTGCATCATCGCCGCTCACACCCCTGATCAAGTGCACGTGCCCTGTCTCCAGGTCCACTTCCATTTCCACAGCCGTGGCGATAAAGTCGATACCGTGGGCCAGGTTTCCCCTCCCGGTCTTCCAGTCGACAAGATCAATATCCGTGGCCGCCCAGTAGCCTCGCCCGTAGAGGGGAGTGCCGATTTCGTAATAGGCCGCCCTCGTTGCATCCAGAATTCTCATCCCCTTTTCAGGATCGTTTTTCAAAAAGATTCTTGAATTCTTAAAGCAGAGTTCTTCCGGGCTCACCTCAAGTTTTTTTGCTGCAATGTCCGCCAACTGACGCTTCAGATCGTTTGCCGCTGAGATGGTGGCATTTCCGTCCCAGTAAGTGCAACGATCAGAGAACATACCGGAGTCGAGAATAGCCGTATCCGAATCACTCGGTCCCTGAATAACATCTTCAAAAGGGATGCCGAGTATCTCCGCCGCCATCTGGCAGAAGACCGTGTTGCAACCCTGCCCTATCTCGGTACCGCCGTGGGTGAGCATGACCTTCCCGTCCTCCTGGAGCTTTAAGAGGACCGATGATCCGAAATGGCCGCCGAGACGTACCCCCGAGGGGTGGGAAGCACAGCTAAAACCGATGCCACGGCCCTTGGTTCGTGATGCCCTGCTCTCCTTCCAACCGACGGCCCTGGCGGACTTCTCTATGCATTGAGGCAGGCCGGAGACGTCGACGACGATACCGTTGGCGGTAGTCCAGTTGTCAGTGACTGCGTTTACAGCCCGGATCTCTACCTGGTCAATCCCCAAGTCCTCCGCGACCATGCCCAGCAGGGAATCTACAGAATACTGGGCAAGGACGATCTCCTGGCCCCGCACCGTCCCGCAGGGCGCCCTGTTGGAGTAAACGAGCCTGCCGTGATATTCCACGGCCGGTATCTTGTAGGGGAGGTTCAGCCAGGCACCGAAAAAGTAGATGTTAAAAGGGCCGATGCCGGCGATGGGTCCTCCCTCCAGTATACATTCCGCCTTGATGGCCGTCAGCCTGCCGTTCTTTTTGACTCCCATTTTCAGGACCGCATCCATGGCGTTGCGCTGCCTATATCCTGCCAGCACCTCGTCATAATTGAGCACGATCTTCACAGGCCGGTCGGTGATCTGGGCCAACTTCACCGCAGCGAAATCCACGTCAAAGGGGTCGTGTTTTCCGGAGAATGCTCCGCCCACAAAGGGGGTGACAAGACGCATCTTGGACAGGGGCAGGTCGAGGGCCCGGCACATATGGCGCCAGGTGGGATAGGGACTCTGTTTCGATCCCTGGAGGAGGACCCTTCCCGTGGCGTCCACCTCTGCAAGGCAGGCATGGGGCTCTATGAAACCCACGGCTACGCGCTGAGAACTGAACTTTTCTTCCCTGATATAATCCGCGTCTTCAAAACCCTTGTCGGGGTCTCCAAATCTAAAATCGGATGTATAGGCGATATTACTCCCGCAGAATTCATTGACCAGCGGCGCATCGGGCTTCATGGCATCCTCTGCGGTGAGCACCACGAGCAGTTCTTCATATTCGACAGTAATGAGATCAAGGGCTTCTTCCGCCGTGTCCTCATCCATGGCGGCCACGGCGGCCACGCCTTCACCGAAGTGGTGCACCTTGGTGATCGGCATGGGAAGTTGATCTCTGGTGTCGGGCCTTGTTCCGTAAGGGATGCCGGGGAAATCCTTTCCTGTGATTACACCCATCACACCGGGAAGCTTCTTGGCCCTGCTCGCGTCAATATTCAGGATTCTTGCGTGGGCCAGGGGACTCCGCAGGATCTTACCGTGGAGCATGCCCGGGGCCACAAGATCCCCGGCGTAACGGGCCTTGCCGCTCGCCTTCACCCTCCCGTCGGTTCTCTCAACAGGCCTGCCAACTACCTGATATTCTTCTTTTTGCATCTCCTCCCTCCTTTATCGGTCACTTTCGCGGGATGTTCATGTATAGGCCATCTGTGACATGAGAACCCACCACCTGGTGGCAACTCCACTGCAAAAATGACCCTCTTCAATCGCCGCGTGCATGATTCAGTGGTGCCCTGCGCAGACAATGGAGTTGTTTTGGACTCTCATGAATAAGTGGCTTGACTTACCCGATCCAGACCAGCACTTGATCTGCAGGATCCTCGACTTTTGCAGCATGAGGGTTGCCATTGTGTTTTTCAGAATTTGAATAATGGATGTGAAACAGGCCCTTTCGTTCAGATTTCTTTGCCTTGACAAATACCCCTGGGTCTTCTCCCGGCCGGATTTCCCCCACCCTCTTGTTTGTCAGGATCAAATCCGAGCTGTTGAGAGATCGTTGCGGCGGCCCTGA
>JBMNCO010000026.1:0-1408 GCA_049366815.1 Desulfatiglandales bacterium
ATGCAGTCAGGGGCGGACATCTCCTTTGGGCTGCGTTCGCCCGGCGCGACATATTTTCTGTTTCTCAATTACGACCAAGGAGGTATGAGCACATGAAATTTGTGATAATCGGCGGCGATGCCGCAGGCATGAGTGCGGCGAGCAGAGCGAAACGAAACCTGCCCGATCTCGAGGTCATCGTCCTGGAACAGACCATGGATGTCTCATACAGTGCCTGCGGCATGCCATACAATATCGCCGAACCGCATCGCGAAATGGACGATCTCGTGGTGCGACAGGCCCAAATCTTTAGAGAGAAGCAGGGGATAGATCTGCGAACGGGTCATCGGGCGGAGGGCCTTGACCGTGCCGCAAAGATGATTGCCTTCAGGGACATGCAGGGAAAAGAGACGACGCTTCAATATGACAAGCTTTTGCTTGCAACAGGGGCCTCGCCCGCCATTCCGAATCTTCAGGGGTTTGACCTCCCCGGTGTCCTCGCCTTGAAAAGCCTGGAAGACGGGAGAAAGATCAAACAGTTTATACGGGACCGGGGTGTCAAAAGGACAGTCATCATCGGCATGGGGTATATTGCCCTGGAGATGTGTGAGGCCCTGAGGGGCAATAACATGGCCGTGGACATGGTGAAACCCCGCTCCGTGTTTATCCCCTGGATGAATGAAAAACTCTCGGATATGGTCAAAGAAGAAGTAGAGACCAACCAAGTGGGGCTCCATGCAGGGCACGAGATACAGCGCATCGCAGAGACGAGCGGGGGGCTGAAGGTCGTCTGCTCGGATCTCGAACTGGAAGGTGACATGGTCCTTGTCGCCGTCGGTGTGACGCCCAACAGCCAACTGGCCGAGCAGGCCGGCCTTGACCTTGGTCCAGGCAAATCAATCGCCGTGGACAGGACGCTTCGAACCTCGGATAAGGATATCTATGCCGCCGGAGATTGTGCGGACGCCTTTCACGTGGTGACCGGAGCTAGGACCTGGATACCCCTGGCCCTTCGGGCCAACCGGGCGGGCTGGGCCGTGGCGGACAACATCACAGGCAAGGCGGTGGAACTGGAGGGCATCGTCGGTACCGCAGTATTCAAGGTCTTTGATCTCGAAGTGGCCAGAACCGGCCTCAGTGTCGCCGAGGCGGTCAAGGCAGGTTTTGACCCGGCCGAGGCCGTGATCATGAGCCGCTCCCGGGCACACGCCCATCCGGGCAGCACCACTCTGGGCATTCAGGTTGTGGGGGACCGTCAAACAGGCCGGCTGCTCGGGATGCAGATTGTAGGAAGGGAAGGGGCCGCCCACAGGATAAACGCCCCGGCCGTTGCCCTGCATCAAAGGATGACGGTCGATGCCTTCAGCCAATGCGATCTGGCCTATGCCCCGCCTTTCGGGCCCGTCTGGGATCCAATGCTTACGGCTGC
>JBMNCO010000027.1:0-23583 GCA_049366815.1 Desulfatiglandales bacterium
GCTTCGATCAATGCGCGGATAGCGAAGGGTTCGGAAACTCATAGCCTTCAGCCTACAGCCCAACCAACCTGAAAAGCTGCGGTTATCTCTTGTCCGTATAGTATGTTGACAGTTCGTCGAGCCGTTGAAGATATTCATTCTGAAAGAGGAATTGAGAATACATTTCCATTTCCCGTTGAACCGAAGAGAGATAGGGTAAGATGTCCAGCCCGTAGCTGTTGAGCCCCGCCTTATCGGCCTCATGAATGATCAGCAGGCAGTAGTAACTGACAAGGAGTCTCAAGGATGCCTGCCTGCGAAAGAGGTATGCCCTTCCGCCGATGGTATTGAGAAAATACCCCGCATACAGATAGAGAGTCTGCAAGGACGGTCTGGAATATTCCAACTGAGGGCACTGATCCCCCAGCATTTGCCACCTGTAAAAAAGGTCCAGGTTCATTTCGAGCGTGTCGGCCTCGTTTCGCAAGATCTCTTTGATCAGCCGGAGATCGTTTTTGTCCAGCAAACGGAAAAAATGGAAGATGTTCTTGGCCATAATGGCGATGTCAACCCCCTCACCTGCAGGAATCGGCGGGGAAGAAGCGAGTTTTTTTGTCAGTTTTACAAACCGGTCATAGGTGTCGATCCCCTCTTCCAGATGCTGGATATAATTCCTCTTGTCCAGATAGCTGAAAAAATCGCGGATATCGGCATCCATGCGTTTGCAGTTAACCTCTGAATCGCCGGGCTTTGCCTCGATGATACCCCTGACGGCCTTTTCTTTTTCAGAATCGGGGCTCCCTTCGGTTGAAACTTGTGTTTCAATATCTTTATTGTTTTCCTCGGTCAGGCCGTTCTCGATAACCGGCGGCTTTTCACCCCCAAGCCCTTCCTGTTTCAGGTGTCCTTTTTTTGTCCCCAGATAATAGCCCCCAAGCACGGCAACTCCGGCCAAAAAAATGAAAATCAGCCACAACCAGGCGTGTCCTCTGTTTTTTTTCTTCATAGCGGCTCCTGTTTCAGGGTGTTGACGCGCAAAGGCAGGTGTATCATCACCTCGGTTCCCTTTTGCAGTTCACTTCGAATGTCGATCTCACCGTGATGATTCTTCACGATTTGGTGAACCATGGTCAACCCTAAACCGGCTCCCTGAGATTTTGACGTCACAAAGGGGTCGTAAAGGGCATCCATCTCATCATCCCCGATCCCGCAACCCGTATCGGAAACGCTTATAAATAGGGAATCAGGGTCCTTGCGCAATTTGAGAGAAAGGACGCCGCCTTGGGGCATGGACTCCAAGGCGTTTTCAAAGATATTGGAAAGCGCGGTCACCATCTGGGATCTGTCCATCATGATAGGGGGTAAATCCTCAGGGAGGTCCAACAAAATGCTCACATGCTGTCTTTCGGCCAGATCATCGAATGATTGAATGACTTCTCCGATGACCGGAAGCATGGAGTCCCATTTCAGGTCAAGGGTCTGCACATTCAAAAATTCACGGACTTTGGTCACCAGGTCTTCCAGACGTGCCGATTCTTCTATAATGATGTCAATATATTTTTGAAGAGTTGGATTATTTCCTACGCTTTTCTTGATCCTTTTTGCAAATCCGCCGATGGTCATGACCGGGTTGCGAATCTCGTGGGCGACCCCCTGCACGAGGTTTCCCATGGCCGCCACACGACCTGTGCGGATCAGTCTTTCCTGTGTGATCTTGAGTTCCTGTGTGGTGTATCGAAATTTTTCTTCCAATCGACTGTAGAGCTTTGCGTTTTCAATGGCAACGGCAACCTGCCGGGCCATGGCGGTCAAAAGTTCCAGATCAATTTCGGTAAAGGGTTTGTCTGACTTCTTGTTGATCACCTGTAGGACGCCGATGGTCTTGCCCCTGAGAATCAAAGGCACACTGATCAAGGCCCTTGTTTTGAAACCGGTCCACCTGTCGAATTTGTCACTGAATCGTGCCTCCTTTTGTACATCCTGAACAACCATCGGCCTGCCGGTTTGAACCACAAAACCAGCGATGCCTTCGCCGACTCTGAGCGTGACTCCCTTGATCGGTTCCTTTTTCTCCCCCCTGGCAAGACGAATGAATAACAGGCCTCTTTCTTCGTCCAACTCATATACGCTGCTGGCTTCGGCTTCCATAAATTCTTCAGCGCATTTCATAGCGATATTGAGAACCTCCTCTATATCGAGGGAGGAATTGATTACGGCGCTGAACCCAAGGAGTGTTTTGAGCTCTCTCTGATAGACTTCCTCTTTGGTCTCGGATTCCAAATCGGCAATTCCTGCGCGAAAGGGTTCTGCGTTTGGAAGAATGCTGTGAGGCTTTCAGTTTCCCTTGAATTGCGATTATAAATAAATCTTACATGGCTAAAATGTTCCCAATTTCTTATTTGTACTTTAGATTGGGAAAAGAAGCAACGAAAAGTAACGCGGGCCATGAAGGGGTCTGGAACGGATTGCATTTCAACAGCAGGGGGAGATAAGGTATAGTATTTTCTATAGTCTGCTTATGAATAGGAGCGGGAATGTGAAGATTCTTTTAACCAATGATGATGGAATTTATGCTGCGGGGTTGGAAGCCCTCTACAGAGAGCTGAAAAAGGATTTCGAACTGGTCATCGTGGCTCCCGAATCCGAAAGAAGTGCGGTAGGGCACGCCATTACCCTGTCGAGACCCTTGAGGGTCAAATCCGTTCGAAGAAATGATAACTTCTACGGCTACGCGGTGTCGGGAACACCGGCCGATTGTGTCAAGATCGGCGTTCAGGAGCTTTTGGAAGACCCCCCGGATATGGTGCTGTCCGGGATCAATCTCGGTTCCAACGTAGGGGTCAATGTGTTGTACTCCGGGACGGTTTCCGCGGCTACGGAAGGGGCTTTTCTGGGGGTGAAATCAGCAGCGATTTCCCTGGATACCAGGAATAATCCTGATTATCGTTTTGCAGCACGTTTTACCAGAGAGTTGATTGGATTTGTTGATACCTATGGGCTTTCAAAAGGAGCTGCGCTTAATGTCAATATCCCAGGCGTTCCACCTGAAATGATTCGTGGGGTTTCTATCTCCCGTCAGGGTCGCAGTCGACACCTGGAAAGATTTGATCGTCGCGTGGATCCGAGGGGGAATGTCTATTATTGGCTGTCGGGTGAAACGCCCCTTGAAGACGGGGTCTTCGATGCCGATGCAACTTTCCTGAAAAACAATCGCATAACGATCACGCCGATAAGCTATGACCTGACCTGTGTCGAGGAGATCGAGCGTCTTCGGGCCTTTCCAATGCCCCAATACAGAGACCTCGACAAGGGCGAAAATTAGTGTTTTGCGCCCCATTGATCCCCCGGTACCTATCATGGCACCCAGGTAAAAAGCCCCTGGTGCCGATATGCGCACCGGGGGCTTTTTGAAGAGCCGTAATTTTTATTTATGCCTTGGGATCGTCACGGATCCATTGCTTGTTGCCCCGGCAATCATTGAAATACTAAGACACGCTCATTGATTGGCCAGGCGTTTGTACCCTTCGTATCTTTCCCTCATGTCTTTTTCGGCCTTTTCGAAAAGGTTCTCCGCCTTCTCCGGGAAAGTCCTCGTCAGGCTGGAATACCGCACCTCACCCATAAGGAAGGCCTTGAAATCTCCGACAGGCTCCTTGGAATCGAGGATGAAGGGATTTTGCCCCTGCTCTTTGAGCCTCGGATCGTACCGGTACAGCGGCCAGTAACCGGTCTCCACCGCAATCTTTCCCTCCTCCTGACTGCGGCTCATGTTGATACCGTGATTGATGCAGGGCGCATAGGCCACGATCAGTGACGGTCCCTGATAGCTTTCCGCCTCAAGAATGGCCTTGAGGAGCTGATTTTTGTTGGCCCCCATACAGACGGAGGCAACATAGACATAACCATAGGTGGCGGCCATAAGCCCAAGTTCCTTCTTGCGGGTCGGTTTGCCCTGAGCCGCAAACTTTGCCACGGCGCCTGTGGGCGAGGACTTGGAGGCCTGACCGCCCGTATTCGAGTAAACCTCAGTATCCAGGACCAGGACATTGACATCATGGTTCATGGCCAGGACGTGGTCCAGGCCGCCGTAACCGATATCATAGGCCCAGCCGTCGCCCCCGAAAATCCAGATCGACTTCTTTGTCAAATAATCACTGCGATCAAGGATTTCCAAGAGGAGCGATACATGCGCATCCGCCGACTGGGCGATTTCTGCCTCGATAAGATTGACGATCCTCTGTCCCGCCACCTTGGACTTGTCACCCTCGTCTTTGTTGTCCAGCCATTCTTGAAAGGCCTCGCTAAGATCCTTTGAGACGTCTGTTGCCATGGCCTCCTGGACAAGATCCGTCAATTTTTCCCGTCGCTGGCTTACCCCCAGTTCCAGACCAAAGCCATACTCCGCATTGTCTTCAAACAAGGAATTGGCCCAGGCCGGACCATGGCCGTCTTCATTCACACAATAGGGACTGCTTGGCGCCGACCCTCCATAAATGGAAGAGCAACCGGTCGCATTGGCAATGATCATGCGGTCCCCAAAGAGTTGTGTAATGAGTTTTATGTAGGGCGTTTCCCCGCACCCGGGGCAGGCCCCGGAAAATTCAAAGAGGGGTTGTCGGAATTGACTTCCCTTGACCGATGAGACGGGCATCATATCACCGAGTGGGGGAAGTTCTGTTGAGAAGATGTGGTTGGGAACCTGTTTGTCGGTCTGGGAGCCGAGGCTCTTCATGACAAGGGCCTTTTCCTTGGCCGGACAGACCTGTTCACAGTTGCCGCAACCTGTACAATCCAGCGGACTGATCTGAATCCGATAGCTCAGGCCCTTCAATTCCTTTCCTTTGGCTTCAATGGTCACAAAGGCTTCCGGCGCGTCCTGGAGATCCTCCTCACGTGCCAGGACCGGACGAATCACTGCATGGGGGCAGACAAAGGCGCACTGGTTACATTGGATACAGTTTTCCGGCTGCCATTCGGGTACATTAATGGCGATACCCCTTTTTTCATACTGGGAGGTAGCGACAGGAAAGATCCCGTCCGGAGGCATGAGGCTGACCGGGAGCTTATCACCCTGATTGGCCATCATGGGTCTCATCATTTCAGTGACGAATTCCGGTTCGTCGTCCGGCATGTAGGCCTCATGGCCGGCGGTGGCCCAAGATTCAGGGACCTTGATCTTTTCAAGGGCTCCGATGGCACCGTCAACCGCATCGATATTCATCTGGACGATCTTTTCGCCCTTTTTGCCGTAAGTCTTTTTGATGGCGTTTTTAATCAGATCAATTGCCTCTTTAGGCGGTAGGATGTTTGCGATCTGAAAGAAAGCGGCCTGCATGACCATGTTGATGCGTCCGCCAAGACCAAGTTCCTCGGCAATCTTGACGGCATCGATGTTGTAGAAATTCAGATTGTTTTGTGCAATGTCCCGCTTCATGTGATCGGGAAGCTCCCGCTCCATGTCTTCAATGGTCCACGGGGAGTTGAGGAGAAAGGTCCCTCCTTCCCTCAAGCCCTCAAGGACGCGGTACTGGGTGACAAAGGAACGTTTGTGGCAGGCGACAAAGTCCGACTGGGTCAGAAAGTAGGGCGACTGTATCCGGTGCGGGGAAAAGCGTAGATGAGAGACGGTGGACCCTCCCGATTTCTTGGCATCGTAGGCGAAATAGGCCTGGGCGTACATATCGGTGTTTTCGCCGATGATCTTGATGGCGTTTTTGTTGGCCCCCACGGTTCCGTCCCCGCCGATTCCCCAGAACTTGCACCTGACCGTGCCCTCGGGCGATGTATGGATCTCCGGTCCAAGAGTGAGAGAGGAGTGGGTCACGTCGTCATTGATCCCCACGGTAAAGTGGTTTTTGGGGACCTTTGAACGGAGATTGTCAAAGACGGCCTTGACCATGGTCGGGTTGAAGTCCTTGCTTCCGAGACCATACCGACCGCCCACAACCTGAGGGGCGTCTCCGATCTCCTGAAAGGCTGTTGAGACGTCCAGATAGAGCGGTTCGCCGACGGACACGGGAGATTTCATCCGATCCAGAACGGCGACACTCTTTGTGGTGGCCGGGACGGCCCTGAAAAAATGCTCCCTGGAGAAGGGCAGGTAGAGGCGAACCTTGATGAGGCCCACCCGTTCGCCGATTCGGTTCAGGTGATTGACTGTTTCTTCAATGACATCGCAGCTGGAGGCCATGGACACGATAACACGGTCCGCTTCAGGATCTCCGACGTAATCAAAGAGATTGTACGACCGGCCCACGAGGTCTCCCACCTTCTCCATCTCCTCCTGCACAATGTAGGGGATTTTCGCGTAATAAGGGCTGGCGGCCTCTCTGTTTTGGAAAAAGATGTCGGGGTTCTGTGCGGTGCCTCGGAGCTGCGGGTATTCCGGATTCATGCAGCGGCTTCTGAAATCCTCGATGGCATCCCAGTCCACAAGCTTTGCCATGTCCTCATAATCGATCATCTCGATTTTCTGGATCTCCATGGAGGTCCTGAACCCGTCGAAGAAATGGATAAAGGGCAAGCTTGTTCGGATGGCGGCAAGATGAGCCACCAGGGCCAGGTCCATCACTTCCTGCACGGAAGAGGATGCCAGTTGAGAGAATCCTGTCCTTAACACGGAATTGATATCTGTATGGTCTCCAAAGATTGAAAGGGCATGGGTTGCCACAGCCCTGGCCGATACATGAAAGACCGCGGGCATCAACTCGCCGGCGATCTTGTGCATATTTGGAATCATGAGAAGCAGGCCCTGAGACGCCGTAAACGTCGTGGATAGGGTCCCGGCTGAGAGTGCCCCGTGAACGGCGCCCGCGGCCCCGGCCTCCGATTGCATCTCAACGACTTTAAGGGTTTGGCCGAAGATATTCTTTCGGCCATGGGCCGCCCATTCATCACAGTATTCCCCCATGCTTGTTGAAGGGGTGATGGGGTAGATGGCCGCCACTTCGCTCAAGGCATAGGCAACGTGGGCAGCTGCTTCATTTCCCTCGATAGTTTTTGTTGTCCCGTTCATATTCCTTCTTCCTTTCCTTCATCACCATTTTTTGCAGTATGATCGTTTACCATGCTAAACGGTTTTATCTTGGTTGGATACTTTGCATAGGCCTGCCGGCATAGTACATTTATAGATAACACTTAGGAAACCGCTTTGACCGGCTTGCCTGGAAATGTTCAATTTCAGCTTTCAATTAAGAGGATCGGGAGCCTGCTGTCTCAACTTGGAGATACTCAGAAAAAGTGCTGTGTTTGACACAACGGCGGGTATTATGATGATCAGATACCTCGTAAGTAGGTTCCGTGATTTGGAACACGAGATAAAAAATATCAAAATATCATAAAATTACCCATTTTTTAAAATTTATAAATTTAACCTTTTAATGAGAATCTTGTCAATTTTTTTTTGGAACGAAATTTATCAAGCATGACACGGGTGATAATGAGCGACGCATTGGCGCTGAGCACCACAAGAGAAGACAGATCCCGTGAATGAAGCCTGCAGGTTACGCCTGGGCATCCCGCTGATATAATCTGAAATTCATCCGAAGGATATGAAAGAGGTTCCTGATTCTGAATGGAAATCCATTAGCGACAATCTGGACATTTATCCCAAAAATCCTTCGGGATGCCTTTGGTTATCCTTCTAAAATATTCAAGTTGGAACCACGGTGCGTAGGCATTACCACATTTTGTGCAGATTTTCATCGGCAGCCTTCTACCCCAGCGGACGATGGTCCTGTCTTTTTCCGTTTCTTCCATCTTTATGCAATCTGTGGGGCAGATATACACGCAGGCACCACATCCGATGCAGGTCTTGGGATTGATCTCCAAAGGCGGACCGACCTTTCTGGTGGAGCCCCTGCCGAGAAAAGAGATGGCCTCCAAGCCGACGATTTCCCGGCATACTCTTTCGCAAAGCCCACAAAGGATACAGTCATCATGATCGAGCCTGAACCGGGTTCCCACGATGCCGTATTTTTCAGCGATTTCCCTTATCACGGGTGCATCGGGGCACCTGGCCAAGAGAAGTTCAATGACCATTTTGCGGGCCCTCGTCACTTTCTCGGTATCCGTCTGGACGCGGATCCCTTCCATGACAGGGTAATTACAGGACGTCGTAAGCCTGGTTGTTCTCCCGTCCGATAATTCCACAAGGCAGAGCCTGCAGGCACCATACGGTTCCAGGGCTTCATGATAGCAGAGGTGGGGAATGTCAAAGCCATTGTCAAGGGCGACCTGCAATACATTCTGCCCGTCTTCTCCTTCAACCTCATAACCGTCGATTGTAAATTTTATCATGACTCAACCCTCATGGTGCAAAAGTCGAGGATGCTTCAGATCCAAGGCGTCAAGAGTGAAGCTGTGCTATAACAACAATCGCCAACCCTTGACGACGCAGGAGATGCGGTATCCGCGGCTTTCCCGAAGGGTAAAAAAACTGTTTGATCTTCCACCCTGAATGGGAATGCACTTTAAATGGTTTCCTGATAGATCCGTGCGCCCGAATGTGTCGCTGTTCTACCATTGTCATCCTTTTCAACGTGGTTTTTATGCAACCTCGGGATCAATAGTCCTTTTGGCGACCTGGCGACGCGCTCATCAGAAAACCCGAATGGCATCAAACTTACACTCTGTGATGCATGCACCGCACCGGATGCATCTTTTTGAATCTATCTTGTGCGGGACCTTCTTCTCACCCGTAATCGCATTGCTCGGGCATACCCTCTTGCATTTTCCACAGGCCGTGCATTTTTTTTTGTCAATCCTGTACGTGATGAGGGCCCTACACACGCCTGCCGGACATTTTTTATCCCGGATATGGGCCTCATATTCGTCTCTAAAATATCTGATCGTGCTCAGAACAGGATTGGGGGCCGTGGATCCCAGGGCACACAGGGAGGTCTCCGCAACCACCTGACCCAATTCCTCGAGGAGTTCGATATCCCCCTCTATTCCCTTTCCCTGGGTAATGTCATCCAGAATCTCATGCATCCGCCGTATACCGTCCCGGCAGGTCGTGCATTTCCCGCAGGATTCGTCCTTGAGGAAGTTCAGGAAATATTTGGCGATGTCCACCATACAGGTCCTGTTATCCATGACGATCATGGCCCCGGAGCCCATCATGGATCCGACTTCCGTGAGCTTGTCAAAGTCCACGGGGATATCGATCAGGGACGCGGGGATACATCCTCCGCTGGGTCCTCCTGTCTGGACGGCCTTCAGTTCTCCCTGGTCACGGATGCCGCCGCCGATCCTGTGGACGATCTCCTGGATGGTCATGCCCATGGGTACCTCGACAAGCCCTGTGTTGTTGACCTTGCCGACCAGAGAGAAGATTTTGGTTCCTTTACTGTTTTCAGTTCCGATGGCGGTGTACCAGTCCACCCCCTTGTTGATGATCATGGGCACATTGGCCCATGTCTCCACGTTGTTGAGTGTGGTGGGTTTGTCCCAGAGACCGCTTTCCACGGTATGAATGTGTTTGGCGCGTGGTTCTCCCGCACGTCCCTCGATTGAGGCCATCAGGGCTGTGGATTCTCCACAGACAAAGGCTCCTCCTCCCCTGTTGACTTTGATATCGAAGTTGAATCCCGACCCCAGGATGTTTTCTCCCAGAAGTGCACACTCTCTGAGCTGATCGATGGCAATCAGGACATTTTTTACGGCCAGGGGATATTCGCTTCGGACATAGATGTATCCTTCATCCGAACCGACGGCATAGGCCCCGATCATCATGCCTTCCAGTACACTGTGGGGATTTCCTTCAAGGAGACTCCTGTCCATGTAAGCGCCGGGGTCCCCCTCATCGGCATTGCAGACCACATAACGCTTGTCGCCCGGGGCGTTTCGGCAGGATTCCCATTTCACGCCGGTCGGGAACCCTCCCCCCCCTCTACCCCGAAGGCCGGACCCTTTGACGATTTGGATGATTTCCTCCGGTGAATGGCTGGTCAGGGTCTTGGCCAGGGCGGCATAGCCGTCCTGGGCGATATAATCTTCAATGTCCGCCGGATCAATTCGACCGTTATTCCTGAAAATGAGCCTTGTCTGGGCCTTATAGAAGGGGATCTCCTCCTCTTGGACGATCTTCTCGCCTGTTTCGGGGTCGGTGTAGAGGAGCCGGTCGACCGGTCGCAGCTTGAGAATCGTCTCGGACACGATCTCCTCGGCATCTTCCGGGGTAACCCTTTGATAGAAGATCTTCTGGGGATGGATCACTACAACCGGGCCCTTTTCGCAAAAACCGTGGCAGCCCGTCGTTTTGATATCCACCTTTTTGCCCAGGCGACGCCTTTTCAAAGATCCCCTAAAGGCCTCCGTCACCTTCTCGCATCCAAAGGCGTGGCATCCTGTCCCGGAGCAGATGAAGATGCAGGGTTTGTCAGGATCCCTGCCGTCTTGAATTTCTTTCCTCGTCCTCTCCAGATCCTCTATGCTTTTGATTCTCTTCATTGCGAACCCTTGGAAGCTTTCCTGTATTTCTTAAGAATGGTTGAGATCTTTGCCGGAGTCATCTGGCCATGGTAGTCGCCCCCAATGACCACAACCGGCCCAAGAGCACATGCACCCAGGCAGTTTACGGTTTCCAGAGAAAAAAATTCGTCCTTTGTCATCTCCCCCACATCAATGCCCAGATCCATTCTGATCTTGTCCAGGACCCTGGCGGCCCCCCTGACATGGCATGCCGTACCCAGGCAGACATTGATGAGACATTTGCCCCTGGGCTTGAGGCTGAAGGCATTGTAAAAGGTCGCGATCCTGTAAATTTGCGAGAGGGGCATAGGAAGTCTTTCGGAAATGTAGGCAAGATCCCCTTCCGGAAGGTAATTCTCAATTTCCTGGAGATTCTGCAGGATGGCTATGATAGAGGATGGTGTGTGCTGATACTTTTCGAGTAATTGATCAATCGCCTTGGCATCCATTTACGCTCCTTGCATTTGCATCATTCTGCTTTGCCGTCGCATTGCTGACTTTTTACAAACTCATCTCCCTTGGTCATACCCACTTTTGCCTGTAGTTTGTTGTATTCTTCCAGGACTCTTTCCTGAATCCGGTTGATCATTTCGTCGTCCAGATGTTTGAAACGCCCCTGGATTTTCAAATAATCCTTCAGCGGCCGCAGCTTTGGGGTCTTGACAGAAAATCTATATCGGCCTTGTTCCACTTCATAGAGCGGAAAGACGCCTGTCTCTACTGCAAGCCTTCCCGCCTGGATGGCGAGCTCAGGCGGCATCCGCCAGCCCGTGGGACATGCGGAAAGGACATGGAGATAACAAGGCCCATGGATCCTTGCAGCCTTTTTTACTTTGCGGATGAGATCGACAGGGTAGCTGGGGGAAGCCGTCGCGACATAAGGTATATTGTGGGCCACGGCGATTTCCGGCATGTTTTTTTTCCAGGTCACCTGCCCGGGGACCACCTTCCCTGCAGGCGAGGTCGTTGTGGCGGCCCCGAAGGGGGTGGAAGAGGAGCGCTGGATGCCTGTGTTCATATAGGCTTCGTTGTCGTAACAGATATAGGTGAAATCGTGCCCTCTTTCCAGGGCACCGGAAAGGGCCTGAAGCCCGATGTCGCTTGTGCCGCCGTCGCCTGCCATGGCCAGGAAATCAATTTTTCTTTGGGGAATCCTGCCCTTTCTCATGAGGGCCTTCATGCCCGCCTCCGCGCCGGATGCCACGGCTGCGGCATTTTCGAAGGCCACGTGGATCCACGGCACCTTCCAGTTGGTAAAGGGCAGCGGTGATGAGACAATCTCCATGCATCCGGTGGCACTGGCAACAACGGCATTCCTTCCCAACGCCTTGGACACCAGCCTGACCGCCAGGACCTCGGCGCATCCCTGGCAGGCCCTGTGTCCGGGTGAAAAATACTCCTTTCGCGTAATTAACTTGTAGGCATAGACATTGGTCTGTTCCATTATTTCCCTCTTACCCCATAATACGCGTAGTCTTCTTCAAGAGGTTGCCCTTGGAACTTCTCCACGGCTCGATAATACATGTTTTTGAAATCCTGAATGGTGACGTCTCTTCCTGCCAGACCGCAGATAAAATTGGTGACCGCGGGTTGGTTGTCGGCTCCATAGAGAATCGAGCGGAGTTCGATGGCAAGGGGGCCGCCCTGCCCGCCGTTGGAAATGGCCCTGTCGATGACGATGACGTTTTTTGCGCCCTGGAGGGCCTCGCGAAATTCTTGAAAGGGGAAGGGCCTCCAGAGCCGGTCCATGACGAGGCCGACGGACGCCCCCTCTTCACGAAGGGCGTCGATGACCAGAGTCACCGTTTCACCGAAACTGCCCTGGGTGACGAAGAGTGTTTCAGCATCCTCATTCCTGTAGGTTTCAACGGGGTTGTAATATCGGCCCACGATGTCGCCCAGTTCTTTCCATGCGGTGATGATCTCGTCCTTGGACTGGATAAGGGCTTCATCCTGGGCCACCCGGACTTCGGAGTAAATGGAAGGCAGCCCAAAGGCGCCCATCGTGATGGGGTTGTCGGGGTGGAGCGCGTTGAGCGGTTTGAAGTCAGGAAGGTATTGCCTGACCTGTTCTTCTTCCCAGAATTCGACCGGCTCTATCACATGAGTCAGTATGAAGCCGTCTAGGTGGATCATCACCGGCAGGGAGACCTTTTGGGATTCCGCTACTCTGTAAGCGAAAAGGACGTGATCAAAGACTTCCTGTCCGTTGTGGGCAAAGACCTGGACCCATCCACAATCCCGGATGGACATGAGGTCCGTGTGGTCGTTCCATATGCTCAGGGGCCCGGAAAGAGATCGGTTCGCGAGGATCATCACGACAGGCAGACGCATGGTCGGCACGATATGTACGATTTCATTCATCAAGGCAAGCCCCTGGGAACTGGTGCAGGTAAAGACTCTGGCCCCGACGGCCGAGGCCCCGGCGCAGACGCTCATCGCGGAGTGTTCTGACTCCACGGGGATGAATTCGGCATCCAGTTCACCGTTATGGACCAATTCAGAGAGGTGTTCAACGATGTGCGTCTGGGGGGTGATGGGGTAGGCGGCAATGCAATCCACATCGGCCATTTTTACTGCTTCGGCGGCCGAGATAGAGACTTCCAACCCGATTCTCTTCCCCATCACTCTTCCTCCTCGACCATTGTAATTGAGCCGGTGGGGCATTCATGTGCGCAGATACCGCAGCCTTTGCAGTAATAAAGATCCGCCTCAAAAAAACCCTCTTCCGTTTCATTGATGGCGGCGTCAGGACAGAATATGTAACAAACGGCGCATTTCACGCACCGATTTCTATCCCAGACAGGCCGACTGGATCTCCAATCCCCGGTTCTGTATTCAGCGGCGTTCCCGGGAGTCGTGACAACGCCTCCTATTTCGATCTCCTGCCAGGTCAAGTCTGTCTTGGTCTTGGCCAATGCTGATACCTCCGCTATAATCCCGGCTTTGTTTCGTCAAAGGCCCTTCTCAATGCCCGTACATTTCTGTCAGCCATCGCGCCGAATCTCTCTTTAATAGAGCTGACCAAGAAATCCGGATCAACAAAGGGCTGCGCCTTCAGCAAGGCACCGACCATTGTGGTGTTGGTCACAGGGACTCCGAGCTCTTCTCTGGCGATATGGGTGGCATCCACTACAGCCAGTTTACACTTCAAATTCAGTTTGTTGCGAATGTCTTTCGGATCGTATCTGCTGTTGGCGACGAGTATCCCCCCCTTTTTGAGCCCAGCCGTCACATCCACTATCCGCAAAATGGAGGGATCGAGAACAAGAACCATGTCCGGTTCATTGATATTTGATCTTATCTTGATGGGTTTGTCATCAATCCTCAGGAACGCGACCACTGGGGCTCCCCTTCTCTCCGGTCCAAAACTGGGAAAGGCCTGGCCGTATTTCCCCGAATTGATCGCTGCTGTTGCCAGAAGTTCTGCGCAGGTGACAGCGCCCTGGCCACCTCGTCCGTGAAGCCTGATTTCCAGCATGATCACTCCTTGAAAATCTAGAAAGACTTTGTATAAGTGATTCTGGAGATAATAACTCTGTGGTTTTTAGATTTCAATTGGTTTTTTTAAAAAACTATGAAAAACCACACAATATTCTTTGAAGTTGGTTGTTTTCATCTAAAATATGACATTCTGATCATGGGAGTTTTTCATACTATAAAAAGGGCAAGTCAACATTTTGGAAGATCAAAAACCTCAGGGATGCACCAGGCGCGGGAGTGGAGGTGGTATGCGTATCTTGATTTATTCAATTTTGCATGCTTATGTGTACTTATGTGTACAATAAAAGAATGCAATCCGTGTTTTATGTTGGAAATTGAATTCGAGAAAGGCGGTTGAAAAAATGAAAAGAGAATATCCGGAGCGGCCCATTGTTGGTGTCGCAGCGGTGATTTTTCAGGGAAATGCCGTTTTGCTGGCCAAGCGGAATAAGGAACCGGGGAAAGATGAATGGAGTCTTCCAGGGGGGGCGGTGGAACTCGGGGAAACCCTTGCGGAGGCATTGAAACGGGAGGTTTTCGAGGAAGTCTCTGTCCTGATGGAAATCGGTGGACTCATCAGACTCATCGATCGAATCGTGCATGATAAACAAAAAAGAGTCCGATATCATTATATTATTGCCGATTATTGGGGATGGGTGCTTTCCGGTACACCCAAGGCCGGTTCAGATGTCGCTGAGATCATCTCGTTTGGGCTTGAGAGCCTTGAGGCCATGCACCTGAATAAAGAAGTCCATGATACAATCCTACAGGCCTCAAGACTCAAGGACATCCGGGAACAAAGGGGTCTTGATGCAGCCCTCAAAGGAGATGATTTGTCCGGTTCATGACCCTTCGTGGCAGGTTACATCAAACAAAACAGGAACGGATTTTGCATAAAATGTCATCCACTGTTCATTGACAAATTGTGTATCCAAATACGTATCTCATATCCAATCGGTTGAAGTTCACACTCGAAACAAGGATGTCCAAGTAACGGGCAGTGGAACGAGGCATTTGAACATGAAAACCCCCGGCCATGCTTTGTCATCGGATCATGTGGAGAAGCCTTTTCCAGTGTGGCCAGGACCAATAGATGATGAATGCCTTTCCTTTAATGGACTCTGAAGGCACAAAGCCCCAGAACCTGCTGTCATAACTGTGATCCCGGTTATCGCCCATAACGAAATAGTGTCCTTTAGGCACAATAACGGGACCAAATTTGGATTCAATACCGGGATTGGGGTTTCTGACAGCGGGGGGTGAGTAATAGCCGTGTTTGTCATCAACGGGCTTGCCGTCGATAAGGATATTGCGGCCTATGATTTCGATTCGTTCCCCCGGCAGTCCAATGACGCGCTTTATAAAATCCTTGCTCGTATCGACCGGGTAAATAAAGACCACAACGTCGTTTCTCTCGGGTTTGCTGATGGGGACAATGGTGCTATGAATAAAGGGAATTTTGACGCCGTATACAAATTTATTGACGAGAATGTGGTCCCCCACCAACAGGGTGGGCTCCATGGACCCTGAGGGGATTTTAAATGCCTGGACCACGAAGGTTCGTATAAACAGGGCAAGTAATACGGCAATCGCTGCGGCTTCTGCATATTCTCTGAGGACGCTTTTTCTTTTAATCACTTCTCTCTTTTTTTCATTCACCGATGAATAGACTCCTGGGTGCGAGGTCACGAATGGCGATGATATCCGAAGACTTAAGGACCGCTGGCAAAGCCGTCTTTCCAAAACCAACGGTGCAATGTGTGTGCAGAATGTAATCTTTAAACCAGGTAATTGTAAAGAGAAAACTGTATGTTGCCGATAAGTGCATTGGAACTGGGCGTCATGAGGGCATGGTCTAAAAGGAACGCAGGACTACGGATTGATTCTTGGGGCATGAGATGTGTGATTGGTTTACAACCTCTGGTACGGATTTTTTCATTGCGCCCTAGGTCTATTTAAATTGTATAAATTTTAATTAATTGATAAAAATAACTTGACAAATGATAGCACATATATATGCTAGAGGGCAAAATGCCCTATAAGTCCTAGGTAGTTTCCATCCAGAAATCAGAGATTCCAGGATGGAGCGGTCAGCCGTCAGCAGTCAGCAATCAGCTTAATGACTTGTTTCTTAAAAGTTTTTTTTGACGGCTGAAAGCTGATCGCTGATAGCGCAAGTTCGGTAATGGTCATTTCCGGATGGGCACTAGGTAGGGATTTGTGGTTAACCATAACTCTGGAGGAAGAATTGGGCCGCAATATCGTTAAAGAGATCAGAGAGGAACTCTTGATGAGTAAAGCGGAGTTAGCGAGAAAAGCAGGAGTCTCTCCCTTGACCATAGACAGGGTTGAAAAGGGGGAAAACTGTCGTATGGAGACAAGGAGAAAGATTATTCTCGCGCTTGGTTATGATCTCTCAGAAAAAGACAAAATTTTTCCTAATTCTTGATAAGGTCATCATATATGCCTATTGCCAAGAAAAATCAGCTGGTGGGGTTGGATATCGGCTCTCATTCGATCAAGTTGATTGAGATTGAAGATACAAAAAAGGGTATGCTACTCAAGAACTTCGGCATTATCGGACTCCCTGAGGGGGCTGTATCTGAAGGGACTATCAAGGAGATGGAGATCGTCTCCTCCGCCATCAAAAATCTCTACAAGAATCTGCGAGTAAAGAATAAAAACGTGGCCGCCTCTATATCCGGTTATTCGGTGATCATAAAGAAGATCAGCATTGATAAGAGAGAGGAATCAGAGCTCGAGAATACCATTCATGAGGAGGCGGAGCAGTACATACCCTTCGATATCAACGATGTCAATATCGACTACGAAATCCTGACTTCTCCGGATAAGACGGGAGATGAAGCGGTGGACGGAGACGAGAGCGACCTCATGGAGGTCATGCTTGTTGCCGCAAAAAAGGATATTGTTGAAGATTATATAGGCCTCCTTCAACTTACCGGATTGAAACCGGGCGTGTTAGACGCGGATGCCTTCGCCTTGCAGAATGCCTTTGAAATGAGTTCGGGCACGACCGGTGGGTGCTTTGCCTTGGTCAATGTTGGAGCCGTGGAAATCGGTGTCAATGCCATTAAGGATGGAGTATCCCTATTTACCAGGGACTCTTCATGTGGTGGTTTTCAGATCAACGAGGCGATAATGGAAAAATTCGGCGTCTCCTATGAGGAGGCCGAAAAAATAAAATTAGGTGCCGCTGAGCCGCAGATTGACAAGGAGGCCTTGGAGGAGATATTTACTTCCGTCGTCTCCGATTGGGTCAACGAAATTAAGCGCGCCGTGGACTTTTTGGCGACAACCTATCCCGATGAGACGATAGAGAAGATATTTGTGAGCGGAGGAGCCTGCCGAATTCCCGGCTTTCAAAAGTATCTGTCCATGGAAACCCAAATCCCGGTTGAGGAATTGAACCCATTTGCCAATCTTAAGATCAATGAAAAGGTTTTCGACCCCAAATATTTGGGTTATATGGCACCTCAGGCCGCTGTTGCCGTCGGCCTTGCATTGAGGAGTATTGGTGACAAATGATAAAAATTAATCTCCTGCCCTATAGGGCCGCCCGAAAAAGAGAGAATATCAAAAGGCAAATTACGCTTTATATCCTATGCGTCTTTTTACTCTTGGCGGGGATGGCCTATGCCTATGTGTCCAAGAACGGCGAATTGTCCGCATTGAAAACGAAGCAGGAAACGCTTCAGAAGGATCTCGCCAAGCTTCAGGAGACCATAAAAAAGATCAGCATCCTGGAAAAGAAAACCGATGAATTGAGGGCCATGCTGAATGTGATTAGGGACCTGGAGAAGCGTAAGACAGGCCCTGTGCTGTTGCTCTCTGAGATTTCCAACGCTGTGCCGAAAGAAAAACTTTGGCTCAGATCCCTTAAAGAATCTAACGGAATATTGACCCTGACGGGCACGGCTATGGACAATGAGACCGTTGCCCTCTTTATGACGAGACTTGAAGCACAGGACCATATCACGCAGGTGGATCTGGACAGCGCCAGAGCAATGGAACTGAAAGATTACAGGCTGAAGGTGTCAAATTTCGACCTGAAATGTAAGACATATGCCTATACTGAGAGCGAAAAACCCGAAGCGGCAAAAAAGCAAGGTACACGGAAAAAATAAATAAGATTCCATTCATGAGATAGGGCTATGGGAAAAAAGAAATCAGGGGCCTTCTATGAGAAGGTGGAAAACATCAAGATGCCCATAAGGGTGCTGATTTTGGTGGGAACATTAGTCCTCCTGGCGGGGCTGTTTACCTATTTTTTCTACCTTCCGATGAGAGATGACATCAAGAAAAGCAATGATGAAATTTCAAGGCTCGAAAAACAACTTAATCAAGCACGAGTCAAGGCAAGCAAGAAGGAGGAATTTGAGGCGGAATTCGCCTTGGTAGACGCCCAGTTTCAAGAGGCGCTCAGGCTGCTGCCCAATGAAAAGGAAATCCCAGAGCTTCTAAAAACGATCACCCAATTGGGAAGTGATTCACAACTGGAGTTTCGACTCTTCCGCCCCCAAAAAGAGAGGTCTATGAGCTTTTACCTGGAAATTCCTGTCTCGATTGAAGTGATGGGAACCTATCACAATGTGGCCGGATTTTTTGATAAGGTCGGCCAGATGGATAGAATAGTCAATATACTTAATGTGTCAATGCAGCCGGTGAAAGAACAGTCCACGACCTTGGTCACAACATGTGATGCGGTCACATACAGTTTTAAGGGTATTACCGATGACAAGGAAAATAAAAAGAATTAGCCTTCTCTTTTTCATCCTTTTTTTTGCATCCCCACTGGACTCTGTGAATGCCTCCCAAAAAATGATTTCTGAAGAGGCAGGGACCAGCGTGACGCCCGGTGAAACAACCCTGCAAACAGGGGGGCAGAAGACAGGCCTGGGCATTGAGAAAAGAAACGCCGTCACGCTCTATGATCCGACAGGAAAGATAGACCCCTTCAAGTCATTCATCGCCGAACAGGAAGAGATCCAGGAGAAAAAAAAGAGAAAACCTAAAACCTATCTTGAAACCCTTGACTTGTCCCAGCTCATCCTCACTGCTATCATTGTCGGGCCGAACGGTCACTGGGCCATGGTTCGTGATTCAAAGGGAACAGGGCATGTGATAAGGAAGGGGACTTATATCGGAATCAATGGTGGAACCGTTCATCAGATCACCGATAAAGAAGTCATTGTGCGTGAAGAATATACAGACATCAAGGGTCAGGTCCAACACCGGGACATCAAAAAGGAGGTGCCTCCGGTGGAATAGCCGTTGACTGAACTGTCATTTGTGCGAGAACGATATTGTTGCCATGATATTTAGGACGAAAAACGCTTTGCAGATTATTTGTTCAAGGAGATCATCTATGGGGAAAAAATACAGCCTGCACCAAATGAGAAAAGCCTCTCTCATATCATTGGCCGTGGCGTTTTTTATTGTGAGTGGATGCGTCACAACCGGCAAGATTCCGGGCCAGATCGATGATAGCACGGCGCCCACCATAGGATCCGTAGAGGTAAGGCCCTCCGGGGAGCAGACTGTGGTTGAAATCGCAAGCTCCAGGGCTCCCAGGTATACTGATTTTCAAATGGTGAATCCTCCCAGAATCATTGTCGATATTCGAGGTACTCGCGCCGCCGATCTTCCTGAAGACATATACGTGGGAAATGGGAATCTCAACATGATTCATATAGAAAAGGGTGCGACCCAGTCCACGACCACGCGAGTCATGCTGGACCTGAGTGGGCCTGTCGAATATACCGCGGAGTCGGTGGATAACAAGATCCTGTTAACGCTGAAGGCCGGATCTGATGCCTCGGAGGCGGGCGACACGGTGGAGCAAGCTGCCACCGGGAACGATGCCGCCGCTGAAGGGCAGGATGGGGAAGCCCTGATCTCAACGAGGCCACGGATCTTTATCGAGCCCAAAAATTCGGCTGTTAATCAGGTCCTTGGAGTCGATTTTATCACGCTTGGGCAGGGTAAATCCAGGGTTGTGGTGACCACAGATAAAAGGGCACCATACAAGCTGGATCGAAAAGGGCACAGGGATCTCGTCCTGAAACTCGAAAAGACGACGATTCCCGCCCAGATGTTACGGGAACTCGACTCTTCCCAGTTTTACGGGGCCGTTGACCGCATCAAGCCGGCATTTTCTCCATCGCGGCAGGAAACCATGATTGATATATCCCTCAGGGAGCTTGTCCCCTTTCATGTGAGCCAAGAGGGCGCAGAAATAAACATAGACTTTGAAGGCAGCTCAAAATTGCCGGAAGAAAAAAGGCTTGTGCCTCTCCAATTGGCCCAGGCCCCGACGCCGGCATCAATCTTGGGGAAAGGGCTCGATGTTCCGGATATGGCCGATTTCGGGGAGGCCGGCCCCATTCCCGGACTCATGAAGAAGAAATATACCGGTGCCCCCATGACGATGGATTTTGTAAACGCCGATGTCACCAATATCCTGCGATTGATAGGGGAAGTGAGCAACCTGAATATTGTTTGGGGACCTGAGGTCAAGGGTAAGGTCTCCATGAGGCTTAAAAATGTGCCTTGGGATCAGGCTCTGGATTTGATCCTGGCCAATAACAACCTGGCCAAGAGGGAGACCGGGAAAGTCATCTGGGTCACCACAACCGACCAAATGAATAAGGTTATCGCTGAGGAGAAAAGGAAACGATCAGACTATGAGGCCGAGCTGGAGGCGATAGCAGCGAAAAAGGAGAAACAGAAGAAACTGGAGCCGATTGTTACAGAATTCATCGGGGCGGATTTTGCGTCCGCAGATGAACTCAAGAAACACCTGGAGGGTATCCTGAGCGACCGGGGCATAATCAGCGTGGATAGTCGGACCAACACGGTGATCATAAAAGATGTTACATCCGTCATCAAAGAGGCTCAGCAACTGGTCAAGCAGTTCGACACTCCGGTAAAACAGATCATGATTGAGGCCCGCATAGTGGATGCGACTGAGGACCTCACGCGGGACCTCGGCATCGTGTGGAGCGATAGCAGTTCCTACTGGCACAGGAATCAGAATGTCGAAATCGCGGTGCCTGCAAGTGCGGTAGAAAACCCGGATGTCGACGGTTCCGGTTTCACGTCCCCCGGGCTGGCCGTATACGGCGGCACCTTCAGCACCAACGCTCCAACGGCGGGCTGGGCGGGAAATATAGGTCTCAATTTTGCAAAACTGACCTCCAGCGGCATGGGATTTCTTACCCTGGATGCGAGTCTCGCCCTTGCAGAAAGCGAAGGGAAGGGCAAGACAATCTCCGCTCCCAAGGTCATAGCCCGGGAGGGAACAGAGGCCAAGATCAGCAGTGGTGACGAGATCATATTAAGTGCGACAGAGAACGTGGAGGCCAAGACCCTTGAAGCCACCCTGTCTCTCACAGTGACGCCGACTTCCGTGAGCCTCAATGATTTTATTACCATGGAAGTAAACGTCACAGACGATCAGGCTGTCTCCGATACACGGATACTGAAAAAGGCCATCAAGACCACGTTGATGGTCAAGAGCGGTGAAACGGTGGTTATTGGGGGCATCTACAAAGAAAGCAAGACCGAGCGGGAAAGCGGCATCCCCTGGCTGAAAGACATTCCTGGTGTCGGACGCCTCTTCAGGGCTGACTCCAAAATCGACTCCAAGCAGGAATTGCTGATTTTCCTGACCCCAACGGTGCTTCCAGCTTTGGGCCCGACTATATGACAGGCCTTTGAGCCTACAAATGACGCAAAACAGACCTGACCACCGGTCCAGGAAGGGCCGGTGGTCAGGTTTGTGTGAGGATTGCATTGAATCTATTCAAAAATGAGGTCACTTGTCGGTGATAAGTAGAATTGTTCCTATCATTATTGTGTTCTTTTATATCGCTTCCACGGGCTGCGCGGTCAACAATTATGCGGAGGTGAATAGAGAGCAGAAGGCCAGGGCACTGGAAAAGCTTGGGCTTTCATATGTCGCTCAGGGTAATCTGAGGGCCGCTCTCAGGGAGCTGCTGAAGGCGGAGGAACTGGAACCGGATAACATAGACATACATCACGAATTGGCGATGGTCTACAAAGACCTGGGAGAGTATGATTTCGCCGAAAAGCATTTCCAAAAGGTGCTGGCAATGCGGCCCCGGTTCCCTGAGGCCCGGAACAACCTCGGTTCCCTCTATTTGTTGACGCGAGATTGGGACAAGGCCATTGAGGCATTCCAGGAGGCCGCAACGGACATCCTGTATAAGACGCCCCATTATGCCTACAACAATCTGGGGTTGGCCTATCACAACAAGGGGCAATACCACAAGGCGATTGCCAGCTACCTGAAGGCGGTGGAACTTTCCCCTTCCTACGGGAGTTGCTATAAGAACCTCGGGCTTGCCTATGAGGCGATTGGGGAATGGAACGCGGCCAGGGCGTCTTATGAAAAGGCGATCTCCCTGTCCCCTGAGGATCCCGGTGCGCATTTTTTCCTTGCCAGGATGTACCTGAAGTTCGGTCTTCATGCAAAGGCGGCTGATGAATTGAGGCAGGCCATACAGCTTGATCCAAATGGATCAGTCGGCGCACAGGCCGACAGGCTTCTCAATCAGATCGAGTGAACGCGCCCACGATGGGCAAGGATCATTGAATATACCCGCTTCACAACCTTTCCCGCCCGGGTTTCAGATCGGACCGTCGCGTCCGGATTTGGAATCTGGTGTCTTCCCCCAGAAGTCCGCTGAGTGTCCGCTGACAATGCCTGTTCAATGCGATTGTTCTTGCCCGGATATGCAATCAGGGTAAATTTTATGGAGGATTGAGACAATTTCCATCATGCTGTTTACGTGGTAATCGGCCTGGAGGTCTCCATTTTTGTAGGCGACAAAGGCGACACCCCCCGCCTTTGCGGTCTGGTAATCCACCCATGAATCTCCCACGTAGAGACAGTCTTTGGGACTGATTTCAAAGAAATCAAAGATCTTGAACAGGGATTCGGGATGCGGTTTGGGCCTGTCTACATCCAAAGACGATACCACGATATCGAAAAAGGCATGAAGACCGCTCCATTCCAGGACCCTTTCGATGGTATTGCTCCTATTGGTTGCAACGGCCAAACCGAAATTGGGCTTCAGAAGGGTGAGCAATTCCTTCAATCCATTCTCCATAACCATATCTCTGATGAAGGGGCTATAATCCACCTCCATTCTGTAATCCTGGGCCTGTTCGATGTAAGGGGTGCCCTTGAAAATGTGGCGAACGGATTCGTCTGCCGTATGCATATGCACATAATGCTCTTCGTCTTCGGTCATGGGCGGCAAGGCGAAGTGGCTCAGAAGGTGATTGTAAAAATTGATGTTGGCCTGGCGGGAATCGAACATCACGCCGTCACAATCAAAAATGACCGCTGCACTTTTTTTTGTATTCATTGGTTGACGAGTCCAAAGGAAATTATTGACAATGACGCACCATATTTGAAACAGTGCATCATTGTCAATGGCCTAACGACAGGCCTTTTCCCCAAAGGCCTGATGGGTATAGAATGACGGGGTTCCAAAAAAATAATCGTATGAGTTTAGCTGTTTGAAAGAGCCCGGCAATTTCGGCCATGGCCCCTCCTTGATAGGGTAATTTTCAAGAGCCTAAAGTGTTACAAATAAT
>JBMNCO010000028.1:0-6412 GCA_049366815.1 Desulfatiglandales bacterium
GGGCTCTTTCAAACAGCTAAACTCATACGAAAAAAAAATAATATCGGAGCGATGTACCTCTAACTGCAGCAATCCGAAGTGCAATCACATCCGCAGTCGCATCCAGTCGCAGGCTGGGTCGGCGTGCTGCTGATTCCTACCACCTCTACCTCGAAGGTGAGTGATTCTCCGGCCAAAGGATGATTCAGATCCACGATCACCTGCTCATCGTCCATCTGCACTACTTGGGCGGGAATTTGCCGGCCTTCCGGGGTGGTGAGAAGCACGGTCTGTCCGAGCTCCAGATTCATTTCAGGCGGGACATCTGTTCTGGGAAAGGCGTTTGTAAGACTTTCATCTCTTTCCCCATAAGCCTCTTCCGATGACAGCGTGAAGATCTTTTTTTCATGCAACGACATGTCCAAAAGGGCGTCCTCAAACCCCTTGATTAACTGTCCTGCGCCCATCTCCACTTCAAGGGGTCTGCGCCCTTGGCTGGTATCGAATACCTCGCCGTTCTGCAGTGTTCCTTTATAATCCACACTGACAAACATGCCGTTTTTAACCTTTTCCATGCAATTCTCCTTTTTTTGTATTCTTGATTCATTTAATTTAGGCACAAAATCGTTCAGGTCAAGCGAAAGGACGTCCAGACTTTCCCGTGGAGTGAGAAATGAAAAGGAAATCGAATATGGCGTGCAGGATGTTTTTCCTGAAAGAAACGCCATGATCGATCTGCCCCCTTATGGATGATGCTTCCTTGAGGCCCTCAAACGCAGATTTCTGTAGAACCTGAGGGGTAGAATCAGACCATAGAAAGGGATCGTATAGATAGCGGCCACGGTGGGTTCGATCGGACCGAAAAATTGTGAGGAAAAGATCAGCACGAGGACATTGTTCATGATGCCGAAGGAGATGATGACCGATAACTGGTCTTGGAGGGGCCGGCCCCAGGAAAAGAGAAGCCCGGATAGGAAATAGAATATGGCAAGAGCCACGGACACGAGGAAAGCGGCGACAATGGTCATCGGTTTACGATAGAAAAAGTCGGCATACTCGGAAAAGATGCCCATGTTCGCGATGGCGAAGATGACCAGGATGAGAGGGTACTGCCTCTTCTTGAGAAAATCCGTGAGATCGGGGAGCGATCGTCTTAGAACCTCGACAAGGAAGATGGGGACGAAGATGACGAGGAAGAGAAGACGCATCATGCCCAGAAGGGGGATCTCCATGTCCTGACCGAAGAATAGGCTCACCAGCGGTGGGAGGGAAAAGGGCACAACCATGGAAGAGACAACGACCATCACGAGAACAACCGAGGTGCGGGCCTTCAGAAGATCAGCGAAGAAAGGAGAAACGACGCCTGTGGAAATACCGCTCAAAAGGAAAGCGGCCAGGGTGTAAGCGGGACAAAGGGCCTGAAACAGGAAAAAGACGATGATCGGCAAAAAGATCAATTTGAGGAGGAGCAGAACGGCGATCTTCACGGCGTCGCCCCTGAGGGCTCCCAATACGTCGGTGATTTTTATGGAAAGAAAGCTCAGGAAGAGGATGGACATCATGCAATAGAGTGGGAGGGGTCTAAAAAAACGCACGTAATTGGGGAAGAGTACGCCCAGGAGCATCGAAGAAAAGGTGACGATCAGGAGGACAAGATCTTTGACTCTAAACATGGGCTGAGACCCTCGCTGTCTTGTTTTTCATGAAAATCGTTTCGCGAAAAGGATGGGGCGTCTTGATTGCGCCGTCTCGTGGCCTGTTTAGCAAAATGAACGCATTTGATCAACAAGGAAAACGGGCTGTCCCGGAAAGACAAGCCGTCGAAATGGCTTGAATGAATTGTGTCCTGCGATCTATATTGAACTGATCGAACCTCTGCCCCGGGCTGCCGGGACGGGATAAAAATTTCGAGGTGACCGTTTTTCATCCCCGAGGGCGTTGATTGACTGAGGCCGGGTCGGGAAATTGACCTGTTTCGAAAACCAGTGATGAGGGTAGGGTGGAATCAGCCGGAATTCAGGCTGAGGTATTGAGTGCCAACCCGGTGCGAGGATTTGGAAAATGATACAATATGTCCCGCTCGAACAAATCACGATGGAACTCTCAGATGTCGCCATGGGTCGACGCGCGGCGGATTTGGTGATCAGAAAGGGAAGACTTGTCAATGTGAACACCCATGAAATCCAGGATGGAACCGATGTGGCGATCTACAAGGGACGTATCGCCCTTGTGGGAGATGCCTCGGGATGCATCGGCGCAGGAACCCTGATTGTCGAAGCCGGAGGTTGTTATCTGGCCCCGGGATTCATGGATGGACACATTCATGTTGAAAGCAGCATGCTCACCGTCTCCCAATACAGCAATGCGGTCATTCCCCACGGGACGACCGCCATATTCATGGATCCTCACGAGATCGCAAACGTCCTTGGGCTCATGGGGGTGAGACTCATGATGGAGGAGGCGGATAGGGTGCCCCTCAGGGTCTATACCACAGTGCCGTCCTGCGTTCCAGCCGCCCCGGGCTTCGAAGATGCCGGTGCGACCATAGGACCCGATGACATTGCCGAGGCCATGACATGGAAGGGTGTTGTCGGTCTGGGAGAACTCATGAATTTCCCCGGTGTGGTGAACAGTAATCCCGAGGTCCACAGGGAAATCCATGTGACTTTAAAGGCGGGAAAGCCGGTCACAGGACATTTTTCCGTTCCCGAAACAGGATCCATGCTCAACGCCTACGCGGCAGCCGGTATCAGGTCCTGCCATGAATCCGTTCGCCCTGAAGATGCCCTGGCCAAGATGCGTCTGGGCATGTACGCCAAGATCCGGGAAGGCTCCGCGTGGCACGACCTGGCGGCGGTCATCCGGGCCGTCACAGAATCGCAGGTCTCAAGTCGGTTTGCCGTCCTGGTCAGCGATGATACCCACCCGGACACCCTGATCAAGCTCGGCCATATGGACCACATCGTCAGGCGGGCGATTGAAGAGGGCGTCAACCCCATCACGGCCATCAGGATGGTCACGCTGAACACGGCGGAATGCTTCATGATGAGCAAGGACTTCGGCAGCATTTCTCCCTCCAGGGTTGCGGATATCCTGCTCATCAGCGATCTGGCGCGTGTCAAGGTGGAAAAGGTGATCATCGGCGGTGAAGTCGTGGCCGAGGCCGGCGGGATGATCCTGCCCAAGGCCCCGGTAACGTATCCAGACTGGTCCAAGGGGACCGTGCATCTGGGAAGGACCTTGACAAGGGATGATTTCGTTTTAAGGTCAGAAGGGGGGACAGCCACCGTCCGGGTGATGGGGATAGAGGAGGCGAAGGTCGGTACGGCACACATCACTGCCGACCTCAAGGTTCTTGACGGGAACATAGCACCGGATGTCTCCGGGGATGTCGCCAAGGTCGCCCTGTTTGAGAGGCACAAAGCCACGGGCACACGAGGCCTGGGTTTTACAAGAGGGTTCGGGCTCAAGGGCGGAGCCGCCGCTTCCACCGTGGCCCATGACTCCCACAACCTCCTGATCGTCGGTATGGACGAGACCGACATGGCCTTTGCGGGAAACGAATTGGTGAAGGCGGGGGGCGGCATGATTGTGGTAAGGAACGGAAAGGTCCTCGCCCTGCTTCCCCTGCCGGTCGCCGGCCTGCTCACAGATCGTCCCGTTCAGGAGGTTCAGCACCTTGTGGAGGCCCTGGATGAGGCCTGGAGGGAGCTCGGGTGCCGACTGATCTCGCCGTTTATGACCATGGCACTCCTTGGCCTGCCGGTACTGCCGGAACTCAGAATCACGAACAGGGGCCTTGTCGATACCCTGACATTCAAATTTGTAGACGTGATCGTCTCCTGAAGGCCGCTGGGTGGTCTTTTATCGGCTCTCGAGTGTCCCTTTCGGCTTGAAAAGGGGTCGGGCGCTGGGGATGTTGGGCTGCGACCTTTTCTTTTATGAAAATGGGGGGGTGGGCCGATTAATCATGCAGGAGGTAAATATCATCGTGAAACGCATGGTTGCACTTTTGATAATGATTTTTGTGCTTCCCGCGTTGTCGGGTTGCTGGTACGCCGCTGCTGCCGGAGCCGGCGCCTACGTGGGGTACAAAGGTAAGGAGAAGGGGTACAAGGTTCAGAGTCCCGTAACCAAACCCCAGCCGGACAAACAAGAGGAAGAACAGAAATAATGTCACATGTGGGGCAATCCCTGACCAGATGCGCATCCACCAGTCGGTTTGTCACTGCGTCTTGACCGGCTTGTTCTTCTGCCCGGGCTTCGGGATCGGCGTTTCTTCCGCGACTGATCGAGGAGACGGGAGAGGGCACCTGGCATGTGCCTGCAGGAGAATCAGGAGAAGACGCCCCATGAACTGGAAACATCATGAGTAAAGAGGATCGTGAAGATCTGAAATTCGTTCAGGAACGCATGGCCCGGGAGAGTGAGATCTCGGAAAGAATCGATGATCAGGGAAACCGATGGCGGAAGGTGTACTTCGGAGGAGGTGCGCATTTCCAGAACTGGCTGAAGCAGTGCCGGGAACTTGGGGAAGTCCTGGTGGAGGAGATTTCCCCGATCGGTTTCGGGTGTTATGAAGAGACAGGAGAAAAGCTTTACAGGATCTGGATGAAGATGGAGCGCAGCGCGGAGGAAGAGAGCCCTGCGTAAGATCCCTTTCATGCCGGACTCCAGACCCGTGATCCAGGGGGAAGCAAAGCAAGATGCCCTGAAAAAAGGACTACACAGCTACATCGACGGCCACAGGGCCCAGGGCCTTTATGAGGTCCTGCGGTGTCATCTCGGCCAGGAGCCCGCGCCTTCCTGCGTTAATCAAGATTTTTGACAGTGACATGATGGAACGCTCCATATAGACCTTGAGGGGCTTTCTCGTCCCGAAGGGCGATGTCCCTCCCACAAGATAGCCTGTGTGCTTTTGCGCAACCTGCGGGTCGCAGGGATTGATTGTTTTGACACCCAGCGTCCTGGCGAGGTTCTTGGTCGAGACCTGCCTGTCACCGTGCATGAGGATGATCAGAGGCCTTTTCTTTTCGTCTTCCATGACGAGGGTCTTGATGACCATGTGTTCGTCAACATGGAGCTCTCTTGCCGACAGGGAGGTCCCGCCCCGCTCTTCGTAAGTATAGGTGTGAAGATTAAAGGGGATTTTTTTTGATTTCAAAACCCTGACAGCCGGTGTGACGGGAAATTTTTCCTTAGCCATTTTCAGCTTTTCATATCGGCCTGTCCGGCGCTCCGTTACTCGGACGGAGCCATTCGACAGCCCGTATTCACTTGGATCAGACCCAGGTGTCGGTCTGCAGTTGGGGCAACTGGTAGGACATGAGCATCCTTATGTATTTATTGAAGCCATCCTCTTCCTGCTTTTCCAGTTTTTCGATATCCTTCCCTAACCTTTTTATGAGTTTTTCGTCCTGGACCACGTCAAGGGATCTCATCCCGGGATAGGTGCGCTGAATAAGGGAATAGGCCTGTTTCTGCTCTTTACTCAGGGCAAGATATTTGTCCAATTCCTGGATCATGGCGTCTCTATGGGTATCGAGACGACCGTCCACCTGCATCAGGAGATTGAGGCTGAAATCTCCGCATCGAAAATGAGAGGGGATCTCCTCCAGATGCTCGATCAGCAATCGGATCTCGGCCACAATCTCATCGTCTCCCAGGGGGTCGAATGTGCCTTCATCAATCATCCTCTGTATGGGGGATTTGGGAGGGACGGCAAAGGTGCGAACCCTTATGAAGTCCGGCCTGATTTGATTGAGAACCCTTGCCGTTTCGATGGCATGCTCCCGGCTCAGGGCGCGTCCACCCACCCCCGGCATGATGTATTCGGACAGGGAAATGCCCGATTGCACGACCCGGGTACCACCCTGGATAATGTCCTCGGGCTTGATGCCCTTGTCGATGAGCTTCAACACCTTCAAGGAACCGCTTTCCATGCCCGTGTGAATTCTTGTCAAACCGGCCTCCTTGAGGCGCAGGTAGTCTTCCACACTTTTCCTCTTCATGGATTTGGCACGCGCATAGGTCGTGATCCTTTTGATCCCTGGGAACTGTCTTTTGATATGGGTGATGATCTCAACAAGTTCATCGGCGGGGAGGATCAGGGAGTCCGCATCCTGCAGAAAGGCGGAGGTCAATCGCTCCGCATGGGACCCATAGGTCTCCAGCATGCGGTCAATGTCCTGTTTAATTTCTTCCACCGTCCGCCTTGAAAATTTTTTCCCCTTGTAGGCTGGACAGGTCCGGCACCGGTTCCAGGGGCAATTTCTTGTAACCCTGACAAGGAGGCTTGAGGCCTCACTGGGTGGTCTGATGACGCCTTGTTCGAACACGGGTATTCTCCTGTTTGACTTTTTCTTTTTAAAATTGCAACTGTTCAGGTTGGTTAGGCTGTAGCCTAAAGGCTATGAGTTTCCGGACCCTTCGC
>JBMNCO010000029.1:0-4114 GCA_049366815.1 Desulfatiglandales bacterium
CTAATAGCCTTCAGCCTACAGCCTAACCAACCTGAACAGTTACCATGAAACGCATGCGTGCATTTGAATCCTTTTAAACATACGTCTCTGCAGGCATTAAATATGGCGGCAATGAACGATTTCTCGATAAACGACAACCACAGTCGGGAGCACCCAGAAGGGGTAAAGATCTATATCATCGGTCCCAGGACTCTCGAGAATGCCCTTTTGGCCTCCTTCCTCGAACAGGAAACGGGAATGAAATCCATGGCGGTCGAGAGTACCCGGGACCTACCGGCAGAGGATGTGAAGGGCCTTGGCGGAGAATCCGTCCTGCTCCTCCTGGACTGCATGGGAAAGGACGCGGATACCTGTATCGGAGATCTCGAAGCCGGTGACATTGATATCGTTTCCCAGTGTCCTGCCGGTATCTTCAACGCCGATCCCGGGGTCGGATGCGAGGAAGCTTTTGTAATGGAGGGATTTCGGGGTATCTTTTACGTCCACGATAACCCGGAACATGTCCTCAAGGGGATAGCAGCCATCCTCAGTGGAGAACTGTGGCTGTCACGGGGTGTGATGTCCCGGTGCCTGTTGAGCAATAGCGCCAGGCTGAAAAAGGAGCAGCGGCACAATGGGGTCCTGCTTACGGGCAGGGAAAGGGAAATTCTGCGCATGCTGACCGTGGGGAGCACGAATGAGGAAATTGCAGCAGACCTCTGCATAAGCCACCACACCGTCAAGACGCATATCTATAACATTTTCAAAAAAATCGATGTTCCCAATCGCCTCCAGGCCGCTCTGTGGGCGGCGAGATACCTCACCCGATAGGCCGCTTATTTTGAGGCCACCCCGGTTTCGGCGGGTATGAGAAGAGGGCATCATTTCCCATGCTTTTTTCTGATAAGAGGGATTAGTGACCCAGCAATAATGGCCGGCGAGTACCTCTAGATCTGTTTCCGTGTTGTATAAAATCAGAAACAGATTTTATCTCTGGTACTTTTTCATTAGTTTCCATCGCCCAAAAAATACGAAAAAAATCATACTTTCTACCGATTGCTTAATGGGACGAAAAATACGAACAAACAGTGAGGATCGGTTGAGATTTTTCCGAGATCACTGACAGCTTTTCTGACACGATCTATCTTGTAAAATTCAAGGAGGTCATATGAATGTACTGGTTTTAAGGCATTCGGCACTCATCCTATTTATTTCAGCCGTCCTTTTTCTCTGCCCGTGGGAGTCAAGTGCGAGCTATGTCCAATCCGGTGTAAATTCTTTGCGATTTTATGTTGTTGATGGCGATGATGACGGTTCGGTTACTCTGAGAATCTCTCAGGATATTGAAGACGTCTTTTACAGCACGGATCAAATGGACTGGACACCCGTCAATAGAAACGAGGACGTGACCTTTACATTGGGAATTTCAGAAGATTCCCTCCTAACATATTGGAAACTCGGGAACGATATTGTCGCAGACCTCAAATTTGTCGGCAGGCAAATTTCCTCTGCGTATGGATCGCATTGGGAAAAGGTTTTCATCTATTGGGGTTTCTCTGATCAGCACACAAAGGTCACGACCGGATTCCGTGGTGATGGGATGGCTGCCGCGGTACCGATTCCTGCCGGGGGCCTTCTTTTGGCATCTGGGATAGCGTGCCTGGTAGGTATCGGGCGCCTGAGGCTGAAAGACTGAAACCGGTGAGCGCTTCGTCCGGAGATCACATGTTTGCGGATGATCATCAACCACTTTTTTGAAGACCCCTGAAGGCCGCATCCCGGCCCATGGTGAAAGGCGAATTTAGGCTGTATCCCATTGATAAGGTGAATTATTTTGGGGTGATTTTTCCCTTTTTTTGTCCGTGGTTCTCCCTTTGGCCTGCCCAACGTGCGGGCCGGGCTCATAAAGTCCTAAAGAAATCGATTGATTTTCCGATATAAATATAAGAAATAATCCCATTCAGGCCTACTGCTTGGGTTCCCCTTGAGCGCGTTTGGTTTTGCATCCAGGCGGCATGTGTCTCGAGGCCTGCTGACATCCAAGGGGAGGGCAGCGAAACCATATTTCCGGGTAGGAGGCGTTTCCCGCTCTCAATGCATTTTATTTGTTGATTCGAATTTTCGACTGGATCTACCATGCTGCAAGACAACAGGAAATCGCTCACGGACACATTGACAGAGTTTCTGCCTTTGTCCCAGACCGCCTTCCTCCCCGAGACCGACATCCCAAACGATGAGGCCCTTCGGGAGGACTACGAACGTCTGCGCATTACCTATGAGATACAACGCTATATCGGTTCCGAGATCAGTGTTGACAGGGTGCTGGACAGAATTTTGGATCGCACCTTCGAGTTCCTCCATTACGACAGGGCCGCCATCCTGCTCGTGGACAAGGAAGGGAAACTGAAGCTTCGTTCAAAAAGAAATACCAACAAGAAGGGCAAGTTGATCCTTTCCTCCACCCTCATTAAATATGTGGTCAAGAAGAAGGAGGGAATCATCTCTTCCGATGTTTTGAACGATGATCGCTTCAACGCAGCCGATTCGATCATCATCAGCGGAATGCGATCATCCATTACTGCACCAATCCTGCATCAGAAGGAGGTGCTAGGGGTCATTGTCATACAGACCTTCAAAAGAGTGGGGGCATTTACAAAGAAGGATCTCCAACTCCTCGTCGGTATCGCCAACCATACCGCCCAGTTCATCAAGACTTCCTTACTCCATGAGGAATTACGCATGTCTTTTGAGAGCGCTATTCGTACGCTATCGGCCACGGTAGATGCCAAACATCCTTTGACGGCCGGACATTCCGAAAGGGTTGCCGAATTGTCCACCCTCATTGCCCGGGAAATGGGACTGAACGGCAGACGGGCAGAAGCCCTCCGTTTTGCCGCCCTGCTGCACGATATCGGAAAGATCGGCATCCCGGACAGCGTCCTGCTGAAGGACGGCCCCTTTGACCCGGAGGAGCGTGATGAGATGAACAGCCACCCCCTCAAGACCAAAAAGATCTTGGAAAAATTCCATTTTCCGAAGAGACTGAAGGGCGTTCCCGAAATCGCAGCGCTCCATCACGAAAGGATTGACGGCAAAGGATATCCCAAAGGTATCGGGGGCGACGACCTGCCGATGGAGGCACGGATCATTGCCGTTGCCGATGTCTTTGACGCCCTCACGTCGACGAGGGATTACCCCAAGTATGACAACGATGGACGGATCTCGAGTACCCGCAGGATGTCCATCAAAAAGGCGGTATCCATGCTGGAAGAGGATATGGGAACCCATTTTGACGAAAGAGTGATCAAGGCCTTTAAACGTTGCCTTCCCAAGGCGCTCGAATTATATCGGGGGAATCACTACGCCCCGGAATACGTGGATGAATATCTCAGATTGCAGCCCCCTGTGCGGAGACTTCACGCCGTCGGGCCCCGGAGTTCCAAAGAAAATTGAGTTTGATGAAATGGTTGCCGGCGTTTCGTGACCTTGACCTCAGAAAGGGCTGAGAACCGCATCCGGTGACCGTTTCTCATCACCATTTCGAACAGTTACAGAACCCCTCGTATTCCCATCTAATACTTTTTTCGTATATTTGACTCACCCAAAAATAGGAAAAAAACCATACCTTCTACCGATTGATTGAAACGGCTCTTCCCGGTAGCATGCCCGCGTATCAATCCAAAAAGTGGCGAAGGTTCTCACACGTCACCAAAGCCCCAGGATGTGACTACCCAACGCATTGCCGTTCGAACCAGGCGAACACCAAAAAGGCCGGCCCAGATCCGGAGCCCAAGAGGGCGGAGCCCGCCCTACGGAAAGGGCTTGTCGTCTTCTCATAGGTTTTCGACACTCTTTTTTGCCAGATTATCTGAAAATCCGATATTCGATTTTTCTTCCTCAAAGGCAACCTCCCGCCAAGACGCAGCGACGCAGACAATGATCGGGATTCAAGATTGTCTTCACCACGAAATACACGAAATACACGAAAAGGGCGTGGAGACTGGTAAGAAAAAAAAGACTTAAAACTTAACCACTTAAAACGTAAAACTTTATTCTCACCCCCGCTCGCTGCGCTCCCTCGAGCCACAGAGTTCCCGGAGAGAGGATCTCTTTAAATTTTTCTAAGACGAAGGTG
>JBMNCO010000030.1:0-7498 GCA_049366815.1 Desulfatiglandales bacterium
ACGATCGCCTCCTCATCGATCAGGCGATCATGCAGCAGGTGGATCAATCCGGCGGATGGCCTTGCCCTGTAAATCCCGTACTCCGCACTCCTTTCCGGCTCTACGCCCCGAAGGAAGATATAAAAGACACCCCCGAAACTTTTCTCATAATCATACCCGGGCAGCCGCAACCTCAAATACTGATCCAACGCCAGGGCATAGATGAGATACTGAAGCGTGTACAGACCCTCTGCCATGGCCCGGTTCAGGCCCTCAGGACCGTACTCCCCGATGCCTTTCCCCAGGATATTGGACTTCCAGTCCACCAGGTAGTAGCGGTCCCGGAAGAGGAAGACCAGGTCTACGAACCCCCGCATGAAACCCCTTGTCGGCGCAAAGTCCAATGCCCCGATGGTCTCGGGAAGGCTGCACGGCAAATCCCGGCCGGTTTCCTCCGAAAACAGGGATCTGAGGTCCTTGGGAGAAAGGGATCTGAGGGGAAATGTGAACTCGAGTTCGTTTAACCGTTCACCGTGACCGATGTTTGACAGCCGGAGGTCTTTTAAGGCCGGATCCAGGGGAAGGGCGAGCACCCTATTGATCATGGCGACAACGGTTTCCCTCCACGCGTCATCAAAACCGTAGGCCCGGAGCTTTTCCGTGACCAGGGTCTCTTTATGCTCAGCCCCTTTTGATCTGAAGTCCAGGTGTTCGAAGATATCGTGGAAGAATAGTCCGGCCTTTGTCCCGCCCGGAAAGGAAAAGATGTCCCGCAGCCCGCCCCCTTTCTCTTCGCCCTTACCCTGTCCCGGTACAAATGCTTCTGCCGCGCCTCTTGAATCCCAATCCGTCGCTTCTTCACGGATGGGACCGGATGTGAGGGATGAAAAGCTCGACAATCCCCATCGCCGGTCCACTTTTCCGGAAAAGGCCCTGTGGGAAAGGTGGACCGATTTCTGAGCCCCGGACCGGTACTTTTCGCCCTCGCCCTCGGGCATCTCAACCAGACGGACGGCCTTTCCCGCACTTTCCGCAAGGCGCTCAACCGCCTCAAACAGGGCGTCATCGCTCAGTTTGGTGACATGTTCCCCGGTCGCTCCAACAATGTCCGCCCCCCGGATAGGGCCGGGTGGGTAAAAGAGGTAGGCCGGAGCAGAGGTCTCGCTCTCATTGAACCGACCCCAGACCAGATAGCACCGACACTTGGCCCGGGTGAGTCCCACATAGAGCAATCGGAGATTTTCCGCCAGGATCTCGTTCTCGGCAAGAACACGGTGCCGGGCCATATCCTCCGAACCCAAGTCCAGGGTGAGCTTCATGTCCTCCAGGTCATCGTGGAACATGACGGGCTGGCTGGATTGCCGGACCCTGCTCCCGCCCCAGTGAAAGGGACAGAAGACCACCGGGTATTCGAGGCCCTTGCTCTTGTGGGTGGTGACCAACTTGACGGCGTTCTCGTCACTCTCCAGGCGGAGGGGATGTTCCGTCCTCCCCGGATTGTCCGCATCCCGCTGTTCCGCCAGCCACTTGAGCAGACCCGTCATGCTGGTCTTGTTTTTGACCGATACCCTGTGAAGCACCTCCCCTATATGGAGCAGATTTGTGGTGCGGCGCTCCCCGTCACCGTACCCCATGAGACGTTCGAGGCACCCCTCCCCGGACAACAGGGCGCGGAACATCTGGATAAAGCCCCTTTCCTTCCAGAGATCGTGATAGGCCCTGAACCGGATACCCCGTCTCTCCCACAGTGTTCCTTCCCTCGCCATGAGTTCCAGGGATTCCCCGCTGACACCCAGCAGATCCGTTGCGAGTGCCGCCCGTAACAGGGCTTCGTCGCCGGGCTCGGTAACAACGGCCAGCACCCTCTCCATCTCCTGGGCCTCATGGGAATCAAAGAGGTCACCACCTGCCTGCAGTACGCTCGGGATATGGAGAGCGGAAAGGGCCGATTGAACCAAGCGCGCCTCGGCGTTCGTTCTGACCAGCACTGCGATATCGCCCGCTTGAAGGGACCTCTCATTGAGCAGCACACGGTGATCCCTTCCGAGACGAACCAGCCGTGAGATCTCCCCGGCCACGGCCTCTGGAATCAGGTCCCTTGCCCTGTTCTTGGAAATGGGCTTCCCCGGGTCCACGTGTTTCCGTGCGTCAACGTACCAGAGGTGAAGGGCCTCTTCTTCCCGCCCGTCCACCCGCAGGACCATGCGTTCCCCGCCTTCGGCCGGTGTCGCCGGTTCAAAGGGGATCTCATTAAACACAAAGGGATTCTCGTTATTTTTAAAGATCGTATTGACGGCCTGGATCAGTGCCGGTTCCGAACGCCAGTTCTCCCCGAGGGTGTACATCGAGCCCGCGTCGCGAGAGGCCTGGATATAGGTGAAAATGTCTGCGCCGCGAAAACCGTATATGGCCTGTTTGGGGTCACCGATGAGAAAGAGGCCGTTCTTCGCCCGGCCGAAGGCGGTCCGGAAGATGGCATACTGCACCGGGTCCGTATCCTGAAATTCGTCGATCAGTGCAACCTTGAATTTCAGGCCGAGAAGTCTTGAAAGCCTTGGGCCGCCATCACCCGCCAGGGCGCCTTTCACGCCCGTCAGGAGGTCATCGAACGATTGGACATTCCGCTCTTGTTTCCTGATCCCGAGCTCCTGCCGCACATAGGAAAAAAGATGTGACTTCAAAGCCAGTAATCGTTCCTTATAATCCGTTTCAAGGGCCTCCTGCGAGGATCTCAGGGCTTCGCAGGCCCGAAAAAAGGGGTGTTCGGGTGGTGTGCCTCCTTTTTTGAGCGAACCTTCAAGTTCTTTTTTGGTAAATTTCTCGAACCCCATGAAAAGCAGAGGAAACGGGCCACTGCTCAGCCAGGCGTCCATGAGGTTCACCCACACCGGTATCTTCTCGATCCCGTACTTTACCCGGCTCAAATCCTTGTGGTCGCAGAGGATCGTTGCGACCTCTTCCCGTGCTGACGGCCACATCCCTTTGACCTCAGAGAAGGCCTTCAGGTAATCCCCTTCCTTGTTTGATGGATCCGGGAGGCGGTCCCATTGCGGAACGACCTCTAGATAGGGCAAAGAGACCCGGTTGGAAAGGAGCCCTAACAGATCACCAGGGCTGAAGCCCTTTTCAAGGGCAAAGGCCACAAACATGGGTGAGGCCTCGTAGAAATGCCTGCGCCAGAAGTCATCGACGATGTCCCTTTTCAACTCTTCCTGGTCGGTCACCAGTTCCGTGTCAAACAGAATGCCGCTCTCAAAGGCATTTTCCTGAAGTACCCGCCTGCAAAAACCGTGAATGGTAAAGACAGCGGCCCTGTCAAATCCTCTGACGGCCTCCCTCAATCTCGTGATGCCCCGTGAATCGCATCCATGCCTGCGGACCAACTCATCGAGAAAGACATCTTCGCTTCCGCCCCTTAAAAAGGCCTCCAGACCCTCCCGGAGCCTCCGGCGAAGCCTGTCCCGAAGCTCGGCCGTTGCCGCCTCCGTGAAGGTGACGACCAGGATGTCCTGGATGTCAAGACCCCGTTCCAGGATGAGCCTCAGAATGAGACCGATCATGGCATAGGTCTTCCCCGTGCCGGCACTGGCCTCAATCAGGTTTACCCCCTCGAGGGGCGCGTTCAGGAGATCGAATGGTTTAAATGATTTCATGAGGTTCTAACAATCCCGTACACGTAAATCTCTTCCATGCCCCCTCGTTTTTAAAAAGAGACTCCCCGGCCAAAATCGCCAGGCTTTTCCAAACGGATGGACTCATACCAAAAAAGGCAGGCATCCTCTGTTTGCTCTGGGACTCTAGTGAGCGCAGCGAGCGGGCGTGAGAAACAATAAATGCAAAGGGAACGTCTTACATAGCTAAAAACACACTTTAATTAACTTTATTCCAGTGTTTTAAGATGGGTTTAAACACAGCGAGGGCCAGGTGTTCGAAGTCCCCGTCCAGGGGATCGACCTCACCGAAACAGCGTCGATAGTATGGGTCCTCCATCTCTCCCCGGGAATATTCGCCCCCTTCCCACACCTTCCGGGCCTTTCCATAGGCCTCTTGATGTCCTTTCTTCTTCTCCAGAACTTCCCTTGCAAAGACCCAGGCCGATTCAGGGAAGAATCGAACCGGGCGCATGAGCCCCTCCCAGTAGGTCTTGAGGAGAAAGGACAAGATCCCCTCACTTCCTTCAACCGGCGCAAGAGTCCAGATAATCCAATCGGAATCCTTGCGTTTTTCCGGGTTAAGCCCTGCGAGCACACTGGTCCTGGGATAGATCCCCTCCCCTGCGATGTTCAGGACCAGATGGTCGAGCCACAGCCTGAGCAGATCCCGGGCCTTCAGCCTGGCATAGCGATATTGAAGGAGGCCTTCCCCGTAGAATGGTCCTATCCGCCCCGTGATCCTGAACCCTGAATGGCTGAGCTCCAACTCCAGGGGTTCTGGCCCCTTCATGATTCTCAGTGAATCGAGTTTGCCGGTAAAGGCTTCGATCTCCCGGGCCATGGTTTCGAACAAGACCTTTCCCACGCTCCCATGGGGAAGCCTGCCCGAGGCCCTCACCGCAGGCCATAGTTCCGCGAGCCTTTGTCCGCCCAGCCTCTTTTCGAACAAATGATTCTCAAGCGCATAGCGGTCCAGGCCCTTCAGCACAAAGGCCTCCCTCTCCTCAACGGCCCAGGAACGCTCCTCCAGTCGAATGCCCAGGCGTCTTGTGAGAAGTTCCTTTGCCGGGTTGGCGTAGAACCGCGCCAGGTCTCCAAGGCCCACCTCTTTCCACGCGTCCTCCGGTGCCTGAAGGCCCTCTGAAACGAACGGTGTGGGATTCCGGGAGGGCGCCGACAGCCTCCGGGCGGCCTCACAGTTTTCCCGGGAATAGCTGAAAAGCCTTCCGCCCGTCCTGAAGTACTCGGGGCTGAAGGCCTGGATCCGGTGTCGGATCACGATATGATCGAGAAGGTTCCCGTCGGCCATGTCAAATCCCTCCTCCGCATAGTCCAGGACTTCGCTGACCAGCACAGAGGGCGGCACGGAGGTGTTGTCCTGGATGTCCTGTCCCACGTAGCTGATGTAGAGGGTCTCCCTGGCCGAGACCAGGCCCTCGAGGAAGATATAACGGTCATCGTTTCGGCGGGAACGATCTCCGGGCCTGGGTCGCCTCGCCATGAGATCGAACCCCAAGGGCCGGGACTGGCGGGGGTAGGAATCTCCGTTCATGCCCACAAGACCAATGACCCTGAAAGGAATGCTCCGCATGGGCAGCATGGCGCAGAATGTCACCCCTCCGCTCAAAAACCCGACGCCGAACCCCTGCCGCTCAAAGGATTTGTCCAGATACCATTTGATCAGGGGCAGGTCCAGGGCCTCCCGGAATTCGAGCCCCCCGGAGACAAAGATGTCGGCCAGATCGTTGACGACTTTCCTCACGGCCTGAAACTCCCTTTCCGATTCATCATCACCGGTAAAAAAGGCATCAAGGATCCCCATGAGGGTCTCTGTCCAGGCCATAGGCTCCCTGGGTGTTTCAAGGGCCTGGACCTTTTCGAAAAGACGGGATGCAAAGTCAAGAAAGGCCCCCAGGACCAAGGCATGTTCTCCTTCGATCAGATCATAGGGCAGGACACCCCCAAACACCCGCTCCTCTTTGCCCGGAAGGGCGTAACCCAGGAGGAGTCGATCGAGCCCCGCCTCCCAGGTGTTGTCCCGAAATCCCGGGAGCCCTAGATCCGCCCGGGTCTTTTCGCTGATCCCCCAACGGATGCCTGCGTCTCTCACCCACTGCCGGATGATGTCCAGGTCCGTTTCCTGAAGGCCGAACCGGCGCTGCACCGCCGGCGATTCCAGGATGCCCAGGACCCGGGAGGCCCCGTAGCGCCCGCCCTGCAGACCGAGGATGGACATAAAGGTTCCTATGATTCCGCTCTCGTGCCGAATGCTTCGGTCTGCGATGCTGAAGGGGATCCAGCGTGGATCGTCTTTCGGGATATCGAACACCGCCTGTATGTAGGGGGCATAGGCCTCAATGTCCGGAGTCATCACCAGGATGTCTCCGGGCGCAAGACCCTTCTGTCTATCGAACAGGTCCAGGAGGCGGTCCTGTAAGGCCTCCATCTCGCGCATGGGGCTGTGGCAGGAGTGGATCTGGAGGGAATGGTCATTCTCAGAGAGGATCTTTTTCCCTTTACCTTCGGCCGCCCTTTCCCGCAGATTGAGGATATCCGACTGAATGCAGGAGAGCAGGGTCTCCTCCCCCGGATCCACAAAGGAGGAAAACTCCTCCCCCTCCAGTTCCTGGACCAGATCCAGAAAATCCCGGCCCAGGGCGCCCATGGAGGAAAGCAGGCTGTTTCCCTTCTCCATGTGAAGTTCCGGGGCCTGTTCCGGTGGGACCTTTTTGGCGGCCCCGGTGCGTTTGATCTCCCATCCGCTGAGGATATCTCCCCAGTACTCCCTGCAGGGATTCATAAGAAAGAGATTGACTTCAGAGAATCGGGACAGCGTGGAAAGGACCTTCATGTGAAATACGGGCAGGGCCGAAATTCCAAAGACAGCCACCCGTTCTGGGAAGTCTTCGGGACCGAGCTTCGAATTCCCCATTGTGCCGTGAAAGATCCGGGCCAGTGCGGCCCGGTGCCGCCCTTCGTGCCCATGAACCAGTTCGCGCCAGAGAACGGCCTGCCAGTGGGTCCCGTGCCCCTGTTCCCACCGGCCAACCATCTCAGGCCGGAACAGGAGGTACTGGTCAAAGAGGTCCGCGATGCGCCCTGAGAGTTGCAGCCGCTTGAGAATCGCGCCCTTTTGTCCGAGATAGGTCCCGAGTCCCTCAAACCCGGGTCTGTGAATGAGATCAGGCAGCCGCTTCATGATGCGCCAGGTCAGGATGTCCGGGTCAAAGGGGGAGCGCTCGGGCGTTTCAGGGGCGATTCTCCGGAACATGTCCCGCACAAAGGCATTGGGAAAGGGAAAGGCGTAATTGGCGGCAACGCCGTGGTATCGGGCCAGTTCCATGGAGATCCACCGCTCCATACCGCGGCTCTGGACCAGGATGGTTTCCTTTTCCAGAGGGGAAGACAAGGGCGTGCGCAGGACCTCGGCCAGGGCCCTCGCGAGGATTTCCATCCGGTTGCTCGTGAAAAGTCTGATGCCTGCCATGGGATACCCGGGGTTCCGTTTTCGATCGTCTGAAACCGAACCATACCCGAAAACGCCCGGCGAATCCAGAAGACTCTTTGCACGCCCTGCCGACGTCACATGGCATACGGACCGGAATCTGCCCATAAGTCGGCGTGCGAAGTATTCCCCTGTCTGATCGAACCCTACGGACCTCCATGCCTTCCGGATCAGCCGCGCAAGAGGGCTTTTTTACCGATGAATAGATGAGGCGGCACGTGCGAGAGCCTCAATTGCGTTTCCCGACCCCGGCAAGGCCCCACGCGAACGGGGTGATGCCTTCCACCGGGCACAAAAAGTCTTTGAAAAGCCACTTAAAGTATTGTAATACAGAGACGAATCGTGCGATGTTTCGAATTTC
>JBMNCO010000031.1:0-14967 GCA_049366815.1 Desulfatiglandales bacterium
GCCACGACCCGGAAAAATGAACGGGCTTTCCGGCGTCTTCGGGATGCTCTCTAATAAATCTCGCGTTGCCGAATTTAGAGGTATTACCTGATCGTGGCCGCCTTTGGTGTCCACAAGCTCTATGAAACCCTTTTCAAAATTGATGTGCTTCCATTTAAGGCGAAACATTTCGCCACGTCGAAGGCCTGAGAACAGTGCCATTTTCATCATTGGTCCTGCCTGTTGATGATCATCCCTTTCAATGGCTTCCAAAAGTTTTACAAGCTGTTCATGTGAGAGGTCTTCTATCTTTCTATTGTGTACCTTGACGGGTTCAACGTAATAGGTGGCCGACTCGCATAGACTGCGCTTGACTCCGAAATTGATGATCCATTTCATCAGGTCGAGAACATGCTTGACGGTTTGGGGGGATTTCGTTTTAAGCAACTGCCGTTTGATACGCTCGACGGAAAGTGAATCAATCTGAGCTGGCTCTTTATCGCCGAAAGGTTCCCGAAGATATAATTCATAGCGGCTCTTATCACAATGCAATGACTTTCCGGGTTTTCTCACGGCCCGATATTCGTCCCAAAGTTTAGAAATGGTCCATCGGTTGGTCCCGGCTTCTTTGGCCGCTTTTTCTGCCTCTCTCTTTTCAGTGTTGGGCAGTTCCCGGCCCTCGATTCTGTCGGCACGTATACGGGAAGCTTTGGCGGGGGTCATATCATTTTGAAATTGCCTCCCGGCTGTTTCTTCGATCAGCTTGCCATCCTTTTTATAGCGAATGTAATAGAGTCGCTCCGTTTGAGTCGGTTTACCCTTACGCTGGGCAATGACGTATGTGACGCCGATGTATTTCGTTTTGAATCTTTTTTGTCTCGGCATGTTGAGTCCCTCTATTTTAATGAAATTATAATCAGGAGCAAACGTCCCCCACCTCATCCCCCACCAATTCAAACAAAATAGACTATCATTAACGGGATGTCAAGGGGAACTACGACATTAGAACAGACTGAAATATAGAGAAAAAATAGTAATTATGAGAATTTGAGGGAATTGGCGGGAAGTTAAATATTTTGGCCTGTCACGCCGGAGGTCGCGAGTTCGAGTCTCGTCGCTCCCGCCAGAATAAAAACAAAGGGTTACGTTAATTTCGTAACCCTTTTTTTATATCCTGAAAATGTCATCCCCAGCGTTCCCGCCTCACGTTGCCCCCCTGCTACCCTCGCGCGTAGGGATGTTGCCTTTGGGTGTTGCACACTGTGACATTGCCGTGACCTATGTGACCTTTGATCAATTCGTGTAGCAGGTGCGACCTGTTGCGGACTGTGACCCCTTCATCCAAATAGGATGAAGAAAAGGTTTCACTGGACAAGTACACAATTATAGGGTTGGATCGCACCAGAAGGGTGTACAACCGGCTTCAATATTTTACGCCTGAGGATCTTGCGAGGGAGTTAATGGAGGCTGGCTTTTCCGTTAAGAGTCTTTATTCAGACGTAGCGGAAACCCCGTATGATCAAAATTCGGGTGCATTTGCAGCTATCGCCGATAAAGTGTAGATCGGCACAGAACCATGCCATGCACTCGGACGGGAATTCTGGTGCGCTCCATTCGGAGCGGGGATGTCGACGTTAGCTAGTCGGAGGGGTCGTCGTATGCCTTGAAAATTGGCATATATAGAATTGAAAGGATTGAAATGAATTCAAAGACAAAGATTGGAATAATTATCTGCGATCGCTATCGCCGCTGTGCGGGCGGTAAATGTTTCCGAGCGATGAAAAATAAGGAGGGTGCTTTCAGCATATATACGGACACTGAAGTTGAGCTGGTAGGTTTTACGACATGTGATGGTTGCCCTGGTGGCAATATCGAATATGCGGGCGAGGAAATGGTGAAGAATGGCGCAGGGGTTATTCATTTGGCCACCGGCCTTGTGGTTGGTTATCCCCCCTGTCCCTACATCGATACATTCAAAACTTTTCTTGAAAAGCGCTATAAGATAAATGTCATTGTGGGGACGCACCCGATACCGAAAAAATATCTTGATATGCATACTAATCTTGGGACATGGAATAACTCGGCCTGGAAACCTTTTCTTGCGCCGACCATGAGTGATGAAGCAACCCGCGCAAGTTACGACTAATCATTGCCACTGCAATCCTATTTGGATGTCTTGACGCATTGATAGGACTTTGTTTGGTTGCCATGGCGAACGAATTCATTATTGACAGCAGGATGAAAGAAAACGCGGAGCGAACAAAATGGATAAAAAGCACAAGGCTACAGATATTCAGGTAGGTTTTCATCCTGACGGATATCGTATAGACAAAACGGGCTCGCCAATGGATTTTTATACAAAATGGCAAATTACTCCGGAAGGTAAATGGATAAACCCGAAGCCGACAAGCTTTCATTCAATGCCGCAGGAAGGTTGGTATAAAGAATGAAGGAATCAATGAAGGGCCTGAAAAGGTCTGCTCTTGTGAAGGGGTAAAATCTGCTCTTGACTTGACCCCTTACGATAAGATGAGTGGTCCCCAGTAGGTTGTAGGGCTATCGTATATTATTGATGTACTTTTAAACGACATATGAACGGCTATGAATGATAAGTGGGTCAAAAACAGGATTGACATTTTCACAGGTTTTACCGCTTCAGATGCGCCTCCAGGAGCCCAATGGCGCACATAAGGAGGCTGCTGAGCACAATCCAGCTCAAAATTCCCATAATTTGATGTCTCTCAGGGTCTTATAGATGCCGATGATCACTTTTCGTCATCGCGTGGTTGCTTGTCCGGGGTTCTATACTCTTATGTTTGCCTGCCTTAGGAGGCCGAGTACTTCATCGTCCTTCAGATCGTACCAGTTGCGGTAGGCCTCGGCCACCGCAAAGTGGGGGCCTGACCGAATATTTGCACAAAAGATATGATCTGCCTCCGTGCCGACCCTTTCGATGGATTGCTCAGGGGCCGTCGGCACGGCAACGATCGTCTCCCGTGCTCTTCCCTTCTTGGCCATGTGGATGGAGGCGAGCATGGTGTATCCTGATGCCAGGCCGTCATCCGCCAGAATGACCACTTTCCCGGCCGGATCGGGGAAGGGCCTGCCGCCTCGAAAGTGTTCGTTCCGCCTCTGCAGCTCTTCTCGGACCCTCCTCTCTTCCACTTTGATCTCTTCGGGGCTGAGCTGAAGATTATTCAAGAGAGGCGTGTTGATGAAAACCGTTCCATCCTGTGCCATGGCCCCGAAACCTGCCTCCCGGTTGCCTGGAATCTGGAGTTTTCTTACGATGGAGAGTTCAAGGGGGAGGGCCAGGATCTCGCTTATTTTTTTGCCTACCGGCACGCCTCCGGCGGGAATCGCCAGGACGAGCCCGTTTTTCCAATCCACCGGCGCCTCGCGGATCATTTCACCCAGGATCTCCCCTGCGTGGAACCGGTCCCGGAAGAGGTGAACCCGGTCACGATATTCCTTGATCTGGTAAACGCTTGATGCCATTTTGAACTCAGCCCAAACCGGCTTTGAAATCCTGTCCCTCACGAGTTGGTGTCATCTCAGTAACGTAGCACGGCGCAAAGGGGCCTTGCATCGGGCATCTCCCGGGAGGGGAGGGCGTAGACCGTTCCGCCGTGTTTCAGGGCGTGGAAGGCCGCGGCATCCGTCAGGTCCTCGTTCCCCGGGACCTGCCCCTCGTGTAACTCCGGCACGCCCGTGTTCTCGTCGAATATCCCCCACTGTTCCATGTCCATATTCACGAAAAGGGTTTCCACCTGGCCGTAAAATGATGCGGGAACGATCTCCTCCAGTCCGGAGGAGGTCTTCCCTTTGCCCGCAATGTCCATGTAATGGTTGACGGCTTCCTGCTGCGGGAGCCTGAAATAGAATTCCGCCATGTCCCATGCGCGCCGATGCAATTCCTCATCACTGAGCTCGTCGGCATTGGTGTCGATATCTTTATCGAGCAGACGGATGCCACCGCTCACCTGTCGAAAGATAGAGCGGAGAGGATCTACCCCTGCCAGGAGAACGGGGGCATGCTCCCGGCTCACCAAGGACATCAAGCCCTCGAAGATCTCGGCGCTGTACCGGCGAAGATTTTCCTTTTCCTCATCCGTTCCGACACCGTGACCGTGAAACATGGCAGGTCTTCTTCCACGCCCTTCACCTGTGCCCGTATGGTACTGCAGCTGGCGCTGGGGATCGTCATACTGGAGGGTTTCGCCGATGCCCTTCGGCATCTTTTCAGGCGTCACATCCTTAAATTCCTGGCGGGTACATTGGAGCACACGTGTGCTGTTCCGGCTCAGGGCCAATACATAGAAGTTGCCGTCGATACAAAGCAGCGGCAGGAGGGGCTTGATGTGAAAGTGCGTGGTCACCACAACCCGCTCTTCGAACTGGAGGGGCAGGCGAAAAGAGAGAAACAGGCCGGGGGAGCAGAACAGCGCGAAACCGTTCTGCTGCCAGGACCAGAACAGATCGTCCTTGATCAAGTGGCGGGCCGGATCGAGTAGATCGTCCCCTGCATCAACGCCCACCTGATGCAGCATGTTGCCGGCTGTCTTGAGAAGATTCTTGAAACGAATGGGATTCTGTCGAACCTCCAGACCCGTCTGTTCTGCAGGCATGTATAAAGAAACAGAAGGGAATTCCGGTTTTTCAATCAATTTCCGCAAATCGCTTTTTCTTAGAATATCCATGCTGTTCCTCGTATCTTTTTTTGGGGTTATCAGGGAAGCTATCCCTATGAAATATCCTTCGGGGTGAGGGGAGCGCCCTCAGCCCTGACATGCGCTGCCGGTCGGCAATTCGCCTGAAAACAATAAGGTCGGGCTGTATTGCGCCTTTTCTACCATGATAGGAAAATCATGCCGGATCCTCCATGGGGGCGATCCTGTATTTTTGCCTGTTCCTTACATGACGGCCTAATCTCTGTGCGGCGCTTCCTCCCGATTTTCCGATACGAGCAGGGATACCGGGAAATGACCGAGGAGGTCTCCAACCGGCACCTGGCCGTCTCCCCGCACCATTTCCCCCGTCAGGGTGTTCCGCCAGGTGCCGCCGAATTCCTTGATACAAATCAGGCACGCCCGGCAGCGTGATTTTGATCAGGGTCTGATACAGGAAATATTCGTCATTGCGGTCCGGCACAAGCTGCCCCTTTATCCGTTTCTTTTCTTTCTGATTGATCCTGTTCCAGGACCTCAGGTGTTCCTCCCATTGATGAGGGATCTCGGAAAGGACATGGATTCGAGCGCGGACATGATTTCTACCAGGCTTCTCTTGAGACCATGGAGGGTGATATCAACGGCATGACGATTACGGGCGGATATGCCCTTCAGAAGGGTGGCCAGGTTGTCGATGTCCCCGGCCCGATACCTGAGCCGATTCAGGTAACGGGCGGGTTCATAGAGACCGTCCACGTGGTCGATGCGGATACCGTCGACCTTTCCCTCCTCCAGGAGTCGAAATAGGAGGGCATGGGTCTCCTGGAACACATCCTCGTCTTCGACACGCACACAGATGAGGTCATTGACATTGAAAAAACGTCTGTAATTGATTTCCTCTGTGGCCGTCTTCCAGAAGGACAGGCGGTAGAGTTGTTCGGAGAGCAGGTCTTCCAGGGCGGCCCAGGAGGCGGGATTACCGCTTTCTGCATTGAATCGTTCTCTATTGCCGTCCATAAACCGGGCAATGACCGGGTTGCTCTCATAGATCTCCCAAAGGGTCCTTTTGATGAACCGAATCTGATCAATTCGGTCCTCATTTTTATCCGAGAGGGCCCTCAGGACATAGAGGATGCCCAGCATTTTGATAAAATCAAGGTGATCCGCCCCCAGGTTCCTCTTCAGCTCATCCAGTCCCGGCGTGAGCAGATGGTTGTAAGACTCCAGTTTCAGGAAAATGCCAGGTCGAAATAGCGAATCCTGAAACCCGATGCATCATGGTAGAGCACGCGGAGGATTCAAGGGCTTCGCCGAAAAATTTCTCCAGGAACGGGGCCAGGACCCTTCCCTGCATGCTGTCGAAGGAGTGACGCCATTCAATGTCGAAATAGCCGTGGTACCGGCTGGCTTGACCGTTTTCCAGGACGTCCATGAGCATCTCGTTCTCGTAGTCGAAGGCCATATGGTTGGGGACGATGTCCTGGATGTACCCCATGTTCCGATCCTTCAGGTGATGAATAAGGGCTTCAAAGTCTTTTTCGGGTCCCATTTCGGGATTGAGCCGACCGGGGTCCACCACATCGTAAACATGAAGACTCCCCCTTCTGGCCCTAAAGACCGGTGAGGCATACAGGTGCGAGATGCCGAGTTCGGCCAGATAGGAAACCACCTGATGCACCTGCCTGAAACCGAATTTGGGATCACTCTTGTCCAAAATAGAATGTGCCGCTCCAAGCAGGGATCGGCATGTTCTCTCCGCTACGCTCCCTCCGCCATCCATGGCTCCGGTCGCTGCGGGATTTTGGCCCTTCATCTGTCCTGATTCAGGGCCAAAATACGCCCGCTCCGAGAAAATCCCGGTCCCTGCTTTCCGCTACCTGGGTTGGAACCTCAACGCGAAGATGACTGTTTTGCGTTCCCAACTGCCTGATTTAACACTATCCCGTGCAAAAAATTGACTCGTTTTGGACACTAATGATTTGGGATGAAACTGGAGTCTGTAAGTGGGGCAATGGGTATACGCATGGGTGTGTCTTCCTAGGTCGTCATGAGTTCGGGCCGGAGCCGGGATTGGTTCAGCCTATCTCATTTCATTCTGAAAGTATGGGGTCTGGAACGATGGAGCGCTCAGCTGTCAGAGATCAGCGGTCGGCAAAAACCTCGAGGAACGTGACATAAGCTGACCGCTGAATGCTGAAGGCTGACCGCTGTATCCTAAAATATTCTTCAGTTTCCTCAAACCCGGCTGAATAGGGCAAAGGCGGTCGGAGGCAGAGCCAGGCCCGCCTCTCCCTGGAAACGATTCGTCCGGGTACTGGTACTTCCCGGGCCCGCCCATCGCTCATCGGATGAATCCATCCGTATCCAACCGAAAGAGGTGCGGACTGTCGGTGGGGCGACCTCCACGACGGCATGAAAATAGCCCTTTTCGTTCCCGTCCAGATCCGATATCTGTTCCTTCGGGGACAGGATCCGCACCGCCGATTCATTCCCCCCGGGCGCCCAGGCGGGAAACCGGCACCGGTCGTTCCCGAGATAGACGGCCCCGAGGCCGCGACCCCTCATGGTGTCCAATCCTCCTGCTTGAAAAAGACCGCACCCAGCGGCGGAAGCGTCAGGTTCAACGAAAAGGGCAGGCCGTGAAAGGGGACGGGTGCGGCCTCCACACCGCCCAGGTTGCCCTGGCCGCTGCCACCGTAAAGCTCGGCGTCGCTGTTCAGGATCTCCGCCCACATACCGCCGGAGGGCGCTCCGACGCGGTAGTTGTGGCGGGGCAAGGGAGTAAAGTTGAATGCGGCGATGACCGGACCCCCCGCCGATCGACCTTTCCGCATCAGGCTGATGGTGCTCTGCTGCATGTCGTTGCAGTCGATCCATTGGAATCCCTCGACCTGAAAATCCAGTTCGTAGAGGGCGGGTTCGTCCCGGTAGCGCCGGTTCAGATCCTCCACCCAGCGCCGGAGTCCTTCGTGGAGCGGGAATTCGAGCAGATGCCAGTCCAGTCCGCTCTCGTGGTACCATTCGTTCCACTGGCCTATTTCCCCGCCCATGAAGAGCAGTTTCTTCCCGGGCTGGGCCGCCATATACCCCAGGAGAAGCCTCAGGTTGGCAAATTTCTGCCAGTCGTCCCCGGGCATCTTGCGCAGCAGCGATCCCTTGCCGTAGACCACTTCGTCGTGGGAAAGGGGGAGAATGAAGTTTTCCTGAAAGGCATAGAGCATGCGGAAGGTGAGCCTGTCGTGATGAAAGGACCGGTGGATTGGGTCATGAGACATGTAGGAGAGCGTATCGTGCATCCATCCCATGTCCCACTTCAGTCCGAAGCCGAGCCCTCCCACATAATCGGGGCGGGATACCATGGGCCATGACGTGGATTCCTCCGCGATGGTCTGGACATGGGGAAAGCTCCTGTAGACCTCCCGGTTGAACCGTCGCAGGAAGGCAATGGCCTCCAGGTTCTCTTTGCCGCCGTATTTGTTGGGGATCCATTCTCCGTCCCTGCGCCCGTAATCGAGATAGAGCATGGAGGCCACGGCATCCACGCGGAGGCCGTCGGCGTGGTATTTGCCCAGCCAGAAAAGGGCGCTGCTGATAAGAAAGCTCTGCACTTCGTTGCGGCCGTAGTTGAAGAGAATGCTCTTCCATTCCGGGTGGAATCCCTGTTTGGGATCGGCGTGTTCATAGAGATGGGTACCGTCGAAATAGCCCAGACCGTGCTCGTCGTTGGGAAAATGGGACGGTACCCAGTCCAGAATGACACCGATGCCGTTTTGGTGCAGGCAATCGACGAGAAACATGAAATCCTGGGGTGTGCCGTAACGCGCGGTGGGAGCGAAGTACCCGAGGGAGAGATAACCCCAGGAACCGTAAAAAGGATGCTCCATGACCGGGAGGAATTCCACGTGGGTGAAATTCATTTTCCGCGCGTACTCAGCCAGTTCGGGTCCCAGTTCCCGATAGGTCAGGGGCCTGTTCCCTTCTTCGGCCAGCCTCTTCCAAGAGCCCGGATGCACCTCGTAGACTGACATGGGCTTGTCCGGGGCGTTTACGTGTTCCCTTCCGGCTATCCAGTCCCCGTCCCCCCAGTCGTAGTCCAGATCCCACACCACCGAGGCCGTCCCGGGGGGAGTCTCGTTATACAGGGCGCAGGGATCGGCCTTGTCCACCCGATAGCCGTTGAACCGGGAACGGATGTGATATTTGTACACGGCGCCCTTGCCCAGATCCGGGACAAAGCCTTCCCATATCCCGGAATCTCCCCTCGACCGCAGGGGATGTGCGGTCTTGTTCCATCCGTTGAAGTCTCCCATGACAAAGACCTGCTCCGCGTTCGGGGCCCAGACGGCAAAGGCGGTACCTTTGAGGCCCTCGTGGAACACCGGGTGAGCCCCCAGTTTATCTGCCAGTCGAAAGTGGCTTCCCTCATTAAAAAGATACAGATCGTCGTCGGTGATTCGGTCCACCCCGTAGAGAACCTCCTGCGGGGCGGGCGTGTCGTCGGTCGGGTGGTTCATATTGGTCTCCGCTCTATCCGGGGTCGTCGCCCGTGAAGGATCTTTGGTCTTTGTCCGGTCATCAGGTGATCCCCAGGAGTTCCCGGATTCCCTGAACAGGGATATCGATCCAGTCCGGGCGGTTGTTGAGTTCATAGCCCAGTTCGTAGACGGCCTTTTCCATGAGATAGCTGGACAGGAGGTTCCGGAATTCCTCTTCGGATTCCGGAAGGAATGAGCCGGTCCCGGTCGTCTCGAGATAGGCCCCGATGAAGGCGCTGCATACCCAGGTGTGCCACAGCTTCACCATTTTCTCCAGGCGGGGGTATTGCTCCCGCTCCACATAGCCGCGGGTTTCATGGGCAAAGAGGGACGAATAGGCGGCATAATGAAAGGAGCGTAGCATCCCGGCCACGTCCCGCAGAGAGCAACGTTTGATCCTGCGTTCGGTGATCGGTCTTGCGGGTTCCCCTTCGAAGTCGATGATAAAGAAGTCCTTGCCCGTAAAAAGGACCTGCCCCAGGTGATAGTCGCCGTGGCAACGGATGCGGGCGGCGGTGACGGGGTGGTCCAGGAGGGTGTGAAATACATCTACAATGTCGTTCTGGTGATCCAGGAGTTCCTCGACGCGCCCCGCGGTCTCTCCGGTGAGGGTGTGTAATCTCCGGCGCAGGATGCGGAAGACCTTTCCGGTGAGACTCCTCATGGACTGGTACAGCGATCGCCGGTACAACTTGGTAAAGGGTTCGGGAACGAAACCGGGGTCATCCGTCGCGGCTGCGAGGGCATGGTGCAGTTCCCCCGTTCTCCGGCCCAGGAGACGAATGGAATCCAGGTAGGCACCGATGAGATTCCGGACCTCCTCGGGGGGCTGCTCCACGGTTCGATGAAAGATACCCTCCTTCGGCACCTCCAGATCGTTCCAGGCCTCTGTCGTCAGAACGTGTTCAAAAAACCGGTTGAGCTGATTGAGGGTGTAGGTCCAGGCATCCCCCTGATTGGGGATGTATTGGGTCAGGACGGCCATGGTCATGGGCGGTTCACGGCCCGGGTTGTATTCCAGAGAGCCCGCGACAACCGGAGTGTGTTCAAAACCCGTCCGGGTCAGATAGCGCCCCATTTCCAGGTCGGGGTTCACTCCGGGCTGAAGCCGCCTGAAGAACTTCAACATATACCGGTCACCGTAAACCACCGACGTGTTGCTCTGCTCGGCCTTCAGGACGGAGGGCTCGGGCAGGGCCTCCATAGCGCGAAGCGCCTTTCGATCCGGCCCGGAGAGGGACGCCGTGATTTCGCCGTGAATATTCTTTTTCCGGGGCCTGTGAAGCAGGCTCTCCAACAGGTCGATACAAAACTCCGGACCGGCAAAGGCGTCGTAAAGGAGGCCTTCCTCCCCGGTATCCTTCAGGATGCACCGCGCGATCACGGCTTCCGGGTGTGCCTCCCGGACCCGGTTCGCCTCCTGACCGGAACCGTAGGACACGGGAAGGAGGTAGGCTTCATCTCCCCCCTCCACGTAGGCGACCGAGAGGACCATGACGAGACCGGGGCGGTCACCTCCCCCCAGAGACAGGGTTTCCCTGATTTTTACGGATTTGACGGTCCGGCCCTTCCCGCCGAACCAGCGTTTCGATTGAAGGTATTGCGGAAGGATCGCCTCCATTCGGGATCCGGCCGGTTTCTTGAAGATCAGCGTCCATCGGCCCTTCACCTCGAGGACGGGGAACCCGCCGGTGGTTTCCCGTCCCTTCAGTTCTACCAGGCTGTCCGGTGAAGGCGCCAGGTGCAGCCAGTAGAAACTGTGAGGTCCCATCGTAAAGGGGAAGGGGGCTTCCGTTATGGCGGGGAAAGGCGTCTGGCCGAATACTTCCGTGGGCACCCGCCCCCGGTAAGAGGACAGGTCCAGTTCCGTGTACTGGACAAATCGCGAGAGGTTGGCCAGCACCAGGATGTGCTCGTCCCGATAACTCCTTACAAATGCCAGGATCCTGATATTTTCCGGCTGTAGAAATCGAATGTCACCCCGGCTGAAGGCCTGGATGCGTTTTCGCAGGGAGATGAGCCGCTTGTTCCACCAGAGCAGGGAACTGAAGTTCTTCAACTGCGCGTCCACATTGATCACCTCGTAATGGTACTCGGGGTCGATGATCACGGGCAGATAGAGTTTCTGGGGGTTGGCCCGGGAAAAACCCGCATTTCTGTCCGGGCTCCACTGCATGGGGGTGCGGACCCCGTTGCGGTCTCCCAGGTAGATATTGTCTCCCATTCCCAGCTCGTCCCCGTAATAGATGACGGGCGTTCCCGGCATGGAAAAGAGCAGGCAGGTCATCAATTCGATCCGTCTGCGGTTGTTCTCCAGCAGGGGCGCAAGTCTACGCCGGATGCCCAGGTTGATGCGCATCTGGGGGTCCTGGGCATACACGCGGTACATATAATCCCTCTCCTCGTCGGTCACCATCTCCAGCGTGAGTTCGTCGTGGTTGCGCAGGAACACGGCCCACTGGCAGATCTCCGGGATGGCCGGCGTCTGCTCCAGGATGTCGATGATGGGAAAGCGGTCCTCCATGTGCAAAGCCATGAAGAGCCGGGGCATGAGGGGAAAATGAAAGGCCATATGACACTCATCCCCTTCCCCGAAATAGGCCACGGCGTCCTCGGGCCACTGGTTCGCCTCTCCGAGCAGCATACGGTTTTCGAAGCGGGCGTCCACATGGTCCCTCATCTCCTTGAGGAACTCGTGGGTCTCCGGGAGGTTTTCACAGTTCGTGCCCTCGCGTTCAAACAGATAAGGGACCGCATCCAGCCTGAGACCGTCCACGCCCAGTCCGAACCAGAATTCCAGGACCTTGAGGATGGCCTTCCGGACGTTGGGGTTGTCGAAGTTGAGATCCGGCTGGTGAACGTAGAACCGGTGCCAGTAATAGGCCCCGGCCGCCGGGTCCCATGCCCAGTTGGAGGACTCGAAATCCTGGAAGATGATCCTCGCTTCCTGGTACCGCTCCGGTGTCTCGCTCCAGACATAGAAGTTGCGCCAGGTGGAGGCGGGTCCGGCCAGCCTCGCCCTCCGGAACCATGGATGCTGGTCCGAGGTGTGGTTGATCACCAGTTCCGTGATCACCCGCAATCCCCTCTTGTGGGCCTCCCTGAGAAATGCCTTGAAGTCACGCAGGCTGCCGTAGGCCGGGTGGATACCCCTGTAGTCCGAGATGTCGTACCCGTCGTCTTTCAAAGGAGACGGGCAGAAGGGCAGGAGCCAGAGAGCGGTCACACCCAGATCCTGAAGATAATCCAGCTTGCCGGTGAGGCCATTGAAGTCCCCCAGGCCGTCTCCTTCTCCGTCGCAAAAGGCCTTGACGTGGAGCTGATAAATGATTGCGTCCTTGTACCAACGGGGGTCGTCAGCCGGCATTGGTGGTCGGTCCTTTTCTCTTTGCCTGTGCAGCCTCTTGAAAGAGAAGCTGTCCGATTTCGTCCCGGAACACGGAAAATGCCGAAAAGCAGCCCTCCGCACCGACAGGATCCAGACTACATGAAGTAGTCGAAATCGCGCTCGGTCCTGAGTTTCCTTCGTATCCGGAAGATGTGGGCCGGGAGGATCCCCGGATCTAGGGACAAATCGTTCTCCGGCCCCTGCCAGAGGAGGCGCATTTCGCTGAGTTGATCATGCAACTGGAAGGCCTGCTCGTTTTCGAGGCCCATCTCGGGCAACGGAAGGCTCAGCCGTGCTTCGTGCGTGTGATGCGGATCAAGATTCACGACCACCAGGACGATATTGGAAAAATCGTCCGTGTGCTTGGAGTAGCAGATGATCTGCTCGTTGTCCGCCCGGTGAAAACGGAGGTTGCGGTCGCTGCGCAGGGCGGGGTTTTCCCTCCTGATGCGATTGATCCGGACGACCATGTCCCTCAAACTCCCCGGGTCTTCTACGGACCAGTGCCTGATCTCATATTTCTCGGAGTCGAGGTATTCCTCGCGTCCCCTTTCCAGGGGGCGGTCTTCACACAGTTCAAAGGCCGGTCCGTATATCCCGTAACTGGCGCCCAGGGTCGCGGCCAGGACCAGCCTGGTCACGAAGGCCGGACGTCCCCCCATCTGCAGGTATTCGGTCAGGATATCCGGAGTGTTCGGCCAGAGGTTGGGCCGGAAGTATTCCCGCACCCCGGTGCGTGCCAGTTCACTGAAATATTCCGAGATTTCCCACGCGGTGTTGCGCCAGGTGAAATAGGTGTAGGACTGGGAAAAACCGACCTTGGCCAGACGGTACATCACCTTGGGGCGGGTGAAGGCCTCGGACAGAAAGAGGACCTCGGGATAACGGGACTTGATCTCCCCGATCAGCCATTCCCAGAACCGCAGGGGCTTGGTATGCGGGTTGTCCACACGAAACATCCGGATCCCCTGCTCGATCCAGAAGAGCACGACGCCCTTGAGTTCTTCCCACAGTTCCCGCCACTGCTCGGATTCGAAGTCCAGGGGATAGATGTCCTGATATTTTTTCGGTGGGTTTTCAGCGTACTGAATAGAGCCGTCGGGCCCGGCTCGAAACCATTCCGGGTGCGACCGGACATAGGGATGGTCCGGCGAGCACTGAAAGGCCAGATCCATGGCGATCTCCAGGCCGAGGGTCTCCGCCTGCGCGACGAGGTCCTGAAAGTCTTTCAAGTCCCCCAATTCGGGGTGAACGGATTTGTGTCCGCCCTCGCCGGCGCCGATGGCCCAGGGGCTGCCCGGGTCGCCGGGCTGTGCCGGGGTCGTGTTGTTTCGTCCCTTCCGGTACGATAGGCCTATCGGGTGGATCGGAGGAAGGTACAGGACGTCGAATCCCATGCGGGCGATTTCGGGAAGCCGGTCCCTGCAATCCTTCAGGGTGCCGTGCCTTCCCTCTCTCTGTGCACAGGATCGCGGGAATATTTCATACCATGCACTGAACCGGGCCTTTTCCCTGTCTACGACGACCTCGAGACGCCTTTCGTACACGGTCGGCCATCGTCTTTCCCCGTGAAGGAACATGAGTTCCTCCAGGTCCCTGCTCAGGGCCGTCGCGACCGGCTCCTCTCCGGATTCCAGTTCCTGCAGCCGGCTTGCCAGCCTCCCCGCATGGGGCTCCGGGGCGCGACCGGCCGCCGTCCTGATCAGTTCGGCTCCGGTCTTGAGATCCAGGGAGACGTCCAGTCTCGCCTCCACCTTTTTGACCAGATCGCGCCGCCAGGTCTTGAAACGGTCCACCCAGGCCACGAGGGTGTATTCATGGCAGCCGAGCGCGGTGACCTCGAATTCCCCCTGCCATCGGTCATTGCCCAGAGGTTTCATGGGGACCGCCTTCCATTTCCGATTCTCCCGCTTCCGATGGATCAGGAGCACGGAGACGGCGTCGTGACCGTCACAAAACACGTCGGCCTCCACCCGAACCCTCTCCCCCAGAGTCCTCTTGATCGGAAAACGTCCGCAGTCGATTTCGGGAACCACCGACTCGATCACCACCCGTTCTCTGCCTCTTATCTCCTCCATTCAGCCTCCTGTGCCGGATTCCGGCCGATCACTACCCACTCTATCATGGTGTCCGTTGTCCCTGAATAGGGTCAATCCTGTATTCTGTTATAAACAAAAGGCTATGACCTGCGAAAAGGTCGTGGAATAATAAAGAATATAGAAAATCGAATAAGGAGATCTGCGCATGAAAATAGCGGTCCTGAGCAAGGAATTCCCGCCCCACGTATACGGCGGCGCCGGTGTCCACGTCGACCATCTGACCCGTGAGCTGGCCGTTCTGGAAGGGGGCGTGCACCGGATCCAGGTCCTCTGTTTCGGTGAACAGCAGGGGGTCTCGA
>JBMNCO010000031.1:15067-16149 GCA_049366815.1 Desulfatiglandales bacterium
GGGGGCGTGCACCGGATCCAGGTCCTCTGTTTCGGTGAACAGCAGGGGGTCTCGATGAATCGGCTCGTGACCGGGATCGGGAGGGACGAGGCCGCCCGGCATCCGGATCCCGCACTGGACAGGGTGCTGGACACCCTTTCCCGGGACATCAAGATGCCGGTTGCCGTGAGGGGTGCGGATCTGATCCATGCCCACACCTGGTACACCCATCTGGCAGGCTGCCTCCTGAAGTCGCTGACCGGAGCGCCCCTGGTCCTGACCACCCATTCCCTGGAACCCCACCGTCCCTGGAAGCGCGAACAACTCGGGAGGGGGTATGCCCTGTCCTGCTGGCTGGAAGAGACGGCTTATCAAAACGCCGACCGGGTCATCGCCGTGTCGGGAAAGATGAAAAGCGATGTATGCACGCTCTATGATATTCCCGGGACCAAGGTGGAGATCATCCCGAACGGAATAGACGGGGAGCGGTACCGGCACAGGGAAGACCCGGCGGTTCTCCAATCCTACGGGATAGATCCAGGGATCCCCTACGTGCTCCTCGTGTCCCGTCTGACCCGGCAAAAAGGGATCGCCCACTTCCTCAACGCAGCCGAACTTCTGCCTCCGCGCGTGCAGGCCGTACTCTGCGCAGACGCTCCGGATACCGCCTCCTTCCTGCAGGAGGTCGAGCGGAGGGTGGAAGCGCTGAAAAGGCAGGGAAAAAGGAATGTCGTCTGGGTTCGGGAAACCGTGCCGGTCGACCGGTTGGTGGTCCTGTACAGTCACGCGGCCGTCTTCGTCTGCCCCTCGATTTACGAACCCTTCGGCCTCATCAATCTCGAGGCCATGGCATGCGGGACGCCGGTCGTGGCCTCGGCAATCGGCGGTATCCCGGAGGTGGTGGTGGAAAATGAAACGGGGAAACTGGTATCCTTCCGGCCGGTCTCTCCTCAAGATCCCGAACCCGAAGATCCGCAGAGGTTCGCCGCGGAACTCGCCGGGGCGGTCACGCATCTGCTCGATTCTCCCTTGCTGAGAGAAGAAATGGGCGGGAAGGCCAGGGACCTTGTGGAGAGACGCTTCACCTGGCGAGCAGTGGCCGC
>JBMNCO010000032.1:0-6802 GCA_049366815.1 Desulfatiglandales bacterium
GGCCGAAATACGCCCGCTCCGAGAAAATCCCGGTCCCTGCTTTCCGCTGCCTGGGCGGGAACCTCAACGCGAAGATGACTGTTTTGCATTTCCAAATGCCTGATTTAACACTATCCCGTACAAAAAATAGACTTGTTTTGGACACCAATGAAGCCCTTTACGTTTTATAAACACCCCTCCACGGTCTGCGCCGCAGGGATCACCGGGCCTTTCGCCCGAAAGGTTTTGGATTCACGGGATAGGCAAGGCCTTCTATCGGAAAATCCGTGGAAAAACCTTGCTACACATCGAATTTTCCAATTTGACCTATCGGAAGCCGACCTATATGATACCCACGATTTGATGAATTCCCAGGTAGTCTTTCTTCGACTCTCTGCGTAACAGTCAAACCCTGCATCACATTTTTGGAGGTCAATGAAATGACGGACAGGAAGGCCCTCCGCCTCACACAGACCGTAACGGGCGCAGGCTGAGCCTCGAAGCTTCCTCCAGGGGACCTGGACAAGGCGCTTTGCGGCATACAAATTCCGACGGATCCGAATCTCATCGTCGGCCTGGACAGGGCCGATGATGCAGGCGTCTACAGGGTGACAGATGAGATAGCGATCATCCAGACAGTCGATTTTTTCACCCCAATCGTCGACGAACCCTATTGGTTCGGGCAGATCGCTGCGGCCAACGCCCTGAGCGATGTCTATGCCATGGGTGGAGTACCCAAAACGGCCATGAATCTTGTGGCCTTTCCCCTTAAGGAAATGGACATGTCCATCCTCCGGCAGATCATCCAGGGGGGACTGGACAAGATGACGGAGGCCGGCGTCGTCCTGGTGGGGGGGCACAGTGTGGAAGACAGGGAGCTGAAATACGGCCTCTCCGTGACAGGCTTTGTCCATCCGGACAAGGTTCTCACCAAAAAGAACATCAAAGCCGGGGACCTGTTGATCCTCACCAAGCCCCTTGGCACCGGCATAATCAACACGGCCATCAAGGGAGGACTTGCTTCCCCCGAACTCATCGAAAGAATAACCCGCCTGATGGCCACCCTCAACCGTCAGGCCGCGGAGGCCATGGAACACTCTGAAGTACACGCATGCACCGATATCACGGGTTTCGGTCTTCTCGGCCATCTGGCGGAGATGGTGGTGGACTCGGGACTCGGCCTGGAAATTCATACCCGAGATCTTCCAATCATACCCGAGGCCCTGGAATATGCGGCCATGGGCCTTGTCCCGGCGGGGGCTCACCGTAATCGGGAATTCCGGGTGTCCATGATAGACTTCGGGCCTTCAGTGGATCCCATTATGCAGGACGTCCTTTTTGATCCCCAGACCTCCGGAGGCCTTCTGATCTGTGTGGTCAGGGAAAAGGCTGCCCCCCTCCTCGCCGCGCTGAATGGGGACGGAAAAACACAGGCGGCCCTCATCGGGGAAGTGACTCTCAGACACGGAAATCGAATTGTTGTAGATTAGTGCTCACCCGGAAACAGGCATTGCCGGATTCAGACCAACAGCCGTCAGGGATCAGGTGTCCCCCGAAACCCATGCAAAGACCAGGCAAGAGGCTGAGCGCTGAATGCTGACAGCAGACCGCTTCATTCGGGAATCACGTATTTCCGGAGGGAAACGAATGGACGATGCGCAGAAAGGTCGATACCTTCAGGGCGGTTCAAAAGAAAGAAAGGTAAAGAGAGAGAAGCAATGAAAAGAGAAATCGATTGTCGCGGGCTGGCCTGCCCCACCCCCGTGCTCGAGACGAAGAAGGCTATTGAGGCTGAAAATCCTGACATGATCATGGTTGCGGTGGACAACGAGGCGGCCAGGCAGAATGTCGCGCGTTTCCTGGAATCTCAAAAATTCCATGTCTCGGTCGAGGAAGATGGGCCTGATTTCCATGTGATCGGGAAAAGGGGTTCAGATGGGACACCTCCTTTAGAGGTCAACGAAGAGACAGATACGGAAATAAAGAAAATCATGGTCATGGTGGCGACCGATCGCATGGGTTATGGGGACGATGATCTGGGCACCAGGCTCCTCGTAAACTTTTTGAAGACCCTGAAGGAGATGGGGGAGGAACTCTGGCGTCTCGTTTTCGTGAACAATGGGGTCAAGCTCACCATAGAAGGGGCCGAAGTCTTATCCGTCCTCCGGGAACTCCAGGAGGGCGGTGTTTGTATCCTGGTCTGCGGCACCTGTCTGACCCATTTTAACCTCATCGAAAAAAAGGAGGTCGGGGAAACGACCAATATGCTCGACATTGTGACGGCCATGCAGCTGGCCGACAAGGTCATTAATATTTGATGCCCCTTGTTTAGAAAATGTTCATGTAAGGAATCAGCATTTTAATGCAGGGTAGACAGGGTGTTCAAATCTCCTTCGCCCAGTGTCTTTTCTATGTTCAGAAGGATTTTTACCCCTCCCTCCATCTTGGCCATGCCGAGGATGTATTCTGTGCTCAGTGTTTCTCCGAAGGCCGGGGTTTCTTCGATATCCTCCCCCTTGATGTTCAATACCTCCGATACGGAATCCACGACGATACCGATCATGAGCTGTCCGGCCTGCAGCTCAATTTCCACGACAATGATGCATGTACGTTCCGTGTATCCTGTCTCCTCCATGCCGAATCGCAACCGCAGATCAATGACCGGGATAACCTTGCCCCTTAGATTGATGACCCCTTTTACAAACCGGGGGGTTCTTGGAACCTGAGTAATAGGCATCATACCTATTATCTCCTTGATCTTTAAGATACCGATCCCGTACTCTTCGTTGTCCAGTGAAAAAGTGAGGTACTTGCCTTCCTTGTCTGCCATACTATTTAATGCCTGTCCGATGCATTGCGCCGTTTCAGCCATTCCGTTCTCCTCCGTCTATTTACCGGGCTTCCCAGGACCACCCGATGTTAAAAATTCCAAGAAACAGTCTGTAACCCTATATCGTCAAATCTGTTCGATTTCTTGAATGCAATCGTGATAGCGGTATTTCTGCGACGATTAGGCCCCGGCATCGAGTTTAACTCTTGGATAACCCCCTTAAATGCAGACAAAAAGTCCGTTGGGAACTCTTTTGGGAAGAATTTCCAACGGACTGTGAAATAGGTCACGAACAAAACAGGCAAAATTCCAACCGGAGACAAACAATGGATACGGCCCCTATGAAACCGGAGGAATGCCCTCCGCATCGCGGGCTACCTCATCTTCAATCGCATGTTCCCTAGGTCACCTTATCTCCGGGAAGGGGTTCACCTTCAAAGGTGGCGGCGGAATAGCGACCCGTGTCTCCCCCGGCAAGGATCATCCCCTCCGAAAGCCCAAACTTCATCTGGCGGGGCTTCAGGTTTGCAACGACGATCACCTTTTTGCCGATGAGTACCTTGGGTTCAGGGTAGTCCGCCCGGATGCCCGCAAATATCTGCCGCAAGCGCCCCTCACCGATGTCGACCATAAGCCGGATCAGTTTCCGAGCCCCTTCGACAGGCCCCGCATCCCGTATAATGCCCACCCGCAAATCGACCCTGTAGACATCATCGATGGTGATCTCCTCCTCCAAAGGGGGCAGATCCTCCCGCTTCGGTTCCGCCGCACCCGAAGGTCGAGCTTCTTCGGGTGCGGCTGCGGGCTCTTCCGCCTTTGGGGCCCCTGCGGCCTTTTGCTGGATCCTGGCCCAGGTATCTTTGAGGGTCACGGTGCGGTTGAACACGAGCTTTTCATCGGTTGAACCCCCTGAATCCACGCAAAAATACCCGAGTCTCTCAAACTGATACCGGGTCCCCGGAGCGGCGCCCTTCAGACTCGGCTCCACATAGCACCGGGGAAGGACCTTCAGCGAATCGGGATTCAAATATTCCTTATAGTCCTTATTCTCGTCTTCCGCGGCCGGGTTGGACACGCTGAGCAAGGTCTCATAAAGCCTGACTTCCGCCTCCAGGGCATGGACTGCGGACACCCAGTGAAGCGTTGCACGGACCTTTCTCCCGTCCGGTGCGTCCCCGCCCTTGGTCTCGGGATCATAGGTGCAGTGAATCTCAAGGATCTCCCCTGTCTTCTCGTCCTTCACAATATCCACGCACTTGATGAAATAGGCATACCTGAGGCGCACTTCACGGCCCGGTCCCAGGCGGTAAAACTTCTTCGGAGGATCTTCAAGGAAATCTTCTTTTTCGATATAGAGGACCTTTGAAAAGGGCACTTTCCTCGTCCCCATGGCCGGGTCCTCCGGATTGTTCACGGCCTCCAGTTCTTCAACCTGGTCTTCAGCATAGTTGTCGATAATGACCTTCAGAGGCTGCAACACCGCCATCACCCGAAGGGCCGTTTTGTTCAAATCCTCCCGGACGCAGTGTTCAAGGAGCGCCATATCCACCATGCTGTCCCGCTTGGCCACACCGATCCTTTCACAGAAGGTCCTGATCGATTCCGGTGTATAACCGCGCCTTCGAAAGGCGGATATGGTCGGCATGCGGGGATCATCCCATCCCCTGACATAGCCGCCCTTCACCAGTTCCAGGAGCCGCCGTTTGCTCATGACCGTGTGACTGAGGTTCAGGCGGGCAAATTCGATCTGCTGCGGGTGATAGAGCTCCAGTGCGTCGAGGAACCAGTCATACAACGGCCTATGGATTTCAAACTCGAGGGTACAGATGGAATGGGTGATGCGTTCTATGGAATCCGATTGGCCGTGTGTCCAATCATAGGTCGGATAGATACACCACTTGTTCCCGGCCCGATGGTGGGTTGCGTGCAGGACACGATACATGATCGGATCCCGCATGTTGATGTTTGGGGACGCCATGTCAATCTTGGCCCTCAAGGTGCGCGAACCGTCGGGGAATTCCCCTGCCCGCATACGCTGAAAGAGATCCAGGTTCTCCTCGACCGCTCTGTTGCGAAAGGGGCTTTCTTTCCCCGGCTCCGTCAATGTGCCCCGGTATACCCTGATCTCATCGGCACTCAGTTCGCAGACGTAGGCCAACCCCTTTTTGATGAGTTCCACGGCATATTCGTAGAGCTGCTCGAAATAGTCGGAGGCATAATACTCGCGGTCTTCCCAGTCAAAGCCCAGCCATCGGACATCTTCCTTGATGGATTCCACGTACTCGGTTTCTTCTTTACTCGGATTGGTATCATCGAAACGCAGGTTGCAAAGACCACCTTTGTTTTCGGCGGCTATCCCGAAATTGATGCAAATGGATTTGGCGTGTCCGATGTGGAGATAACCGTTTGGCTCGGGGGGAAACCGGGTGTGTACCCGCCCCCCCCATTTATTGGTTTTCAGGTCCTCTGCGATGATATTCCGAATGAAATTCGGCGGAGGTGTGTAATCTTCTTTTGTACTCATATTCGCGGCTCCCTTCTCGATTCTCGCGGTAAAAAAAGGGCGTGTAGACTTGTCTCTTACCCTGCCCTCACAATGCACGGCGCATGCAACATGCGCCGATAAGTGTCATTTATTTGCAGCACCGTCCTGTCAGGATTTCGTGGAAACCCTCTTAAAGGCAGACCGGCACTACGCACTCGCGTCCGCGCATTTTATCACACTTTCATGCTTTGTTAAGGACTTAAATCTGATCATCGGGGTGTCCGGAGCAAATCCCTTTTCCGCCCCGGCCTCAGTCAAGTCAGGCCGTCGGCAACAGATAACAGTCCTCTTTTCATTGAGATTCAGTCCCGAGAAGTGGAGCGGTCTATCTATTTTGCAATGAAATCTGATCCAATCTTGAGAATAAAATCTTTTACCGATTTTATAGTATAGAACGCGGCCAAGCCGAAAAGACAGAGGAGATATCGGACAGACAGGTTCATTTTTGTGTCTTCCGGTTTCTCTACGGAAGACATGAAGGAAAATAGACGCCGGGCACTTTGCAACGCTGGGGCAGACAGTTGTTTTACAAAACAGCGGGCGGCTACAGATCCTGAGCCACAAAGGGCCGTCCCTTTGATCTAAAATGCGGGCAGTTAAAACAGATCTCATCGGTGATTTCGCCGTCCGACAGTATTAAATCATCCTGACCCCCGACGAATTCATCGTTCTTGCTGCGGGATATGATCCACGGATCACATTTCCCCACGACCAAAAAGTTCAGGCATTCATCCATCCTTGCCATGAGTACACCTCCTTTCCAATAAAAGTCCACGGGATAACTACAGAGGAATCAATCACATTCATCATGCGAGGATCGGGAGATTGACTTTGCAGTGTAACCCGACAATTTTTATGTTGGCAGAAAGTTGTGGAATGATCAAATAAAAACCCCGCGGACATTTGGGATCCGGCAATGTCCGGTCAGGATTTTGCTGTTTCGGATTATAGCCCCTGAGACTCAAAACGGGGGGATCCGTTTTTTAGGAATTCATCACTCCTGATTTCGGGAAAAAATTCCCCAGCCACCCCTACCGCCCGGAAAAACATGCCGCACAACTTTGTCATAAAAAGACTGTTGATCATTTTTATGATGTTATTTCAGTTTGTTATCTATTATTCATATTTTGGCACGAATCTGGAATACCCTGGATATGCAGCACATGAGAGGCCGGGCCTTTGCGGTAAGGATCCTGCGAACGCCCGATTCATGAGAAGATGGAAAATGTCCTGAATTTTGACGTAAGGTGAAAATCAAGCAACCCTATGCCTACAGAGAATAAAATGGAAACGGTCGGATCCCCAAAGTGGCAGCCGATTTTTGAAAACGGGCCTGACCTGGATCCGGCCTTATGGGAAGATCATGAAATCTTTTCCCACGGGGAGATGCCCAAGACCCTGCACTGGTCCGTGCCCTGGTCCGACTTGATGATGACCATGTTCATTCT
>JBMNCO010000033.1:0-2067 GCA_049366815.1 Desulfatiglandales bacterium
GGGGGTGGAACCATGAACGGGTATTGCGGAAGGATGCTTTTTGTGGATCTGACGGAGGGCGGGTGTGAAGAAAAGGCACTGACTGAGGAGCTGTCCAGACTCTTTATCGGCGGTTATGGTATCGGCGCCAAGATCTTGTTCCAAATGATGAAGCCGGGTGCAGATGCCCTGGGGCCGGACAATATCCTGGGTTTCACCACCGGGCCCTTGACAGGTACGGGAGCCCTTTTCAGCGGTCGTCATACGGTGGTCTGCAAATCGCCGGTGACCGGCGGGTGGAACGATGCCAATTCGGGTGGATATTTCGGCCCGGAGCTCAAAAAGGCCGGCTTTGACGCCGTTTTTTTCCTCGGATGCTCCGAGACCCCTGTTTACGTGTGGATCCATGACGGCAGAGTGGAAATCAGAGATGCGTCCAGCTTGTGGGGCAAAAACATCCTGGAAACCGAAGAGGCCCTCAAGACCGAATTGGGAGAACCCAGGCTCAGGGCCGCCCTGATCGGGCAGGCCGGTGAGAAACGCTCCCTCCTGGCGGCCGTAATGAACGACGGGCATCGCGCTGCAGGCAGAGGCGGGTGTGGGGCCGTCATGGGCTCAAAGAATTTAAAGGCCCTGGTTGTGCGGGGAACCGGGAGTGTGCCGGTGGCCGATGCCGAGCAATTGAAGGCCGTCAACCAGGATATACTGACCGCAATGAAGAATGGTCCGGCAGCGGAAACGGCAGGGGCTTTTTCAACTTTCGGGACGACGATCATGACGGCGGCTTCTGCATTAATCGGCGATTCACCGGTCAAGAATTGGGGCGGCGTGGGCGTTGTGGATTATGGTGAAGAGGCCGCCAGGACTTTTGAAGGCCCTGCCATGGATCCGAAATATCGGCTCAGGAAGTATGCCTGCGCCAATTGTCCCTTGGGCTGCGGCGCCATCTATGATGTCAAGGAGGGCAGATGGCCGGTGGGTGAAACAGGCCGGCCGGAATACGAGACCTCTGCGGCCTTTGGTTCCCTGATGCTCAACAGTGATGTTGAAGCCCTTATCAAATGCAACCATATCTGCAACATTTACGGACTGGATACTATCTCTGCAGGCGCCACCGTGACCTGGGCCATGGAATGTTATGAAAACGGCGTGTTGAGCAAAGAAGATACCGGCGGTATCGAGCTCACCTGGGGGAATGCCCCGGCCGTCGTACAGGCGGTCCAGGAGATGGCGGATCAAAGCACGGCATTCGGTCAAATGCTGGCCCTTGGTTCCGCGGCCGCCGCCGAAAAGCTCGGCAAGGGAACGGAATATCTGGTGACCGTACAGGGCATCGAAGTGCCCATGCATGATCCAAAGCTCGGCCCGGGCCTGGCAAGGACCTATGCCATTGATCCTACGCCGGCCCGTCACGTCAAGGGCGGAATAGGTCTCCGGCAGATGCACTCGCCTGATCCCGCCAAGTACAATCCCGAAGGCAGCGGCGAACCGGATCTTGAGGGTACGGTCGTCCAGGAAGTGGTCAACGCGGCAGGCCTGTGTCTTTTTAAGAACTTTATCGGCGTAAAGGATATTTCTTTGAAACTTATACCGCCGGTGACCGGTTGGACTTTCGGCCCTGAAGAAGAAAAGCGTGCGGGACTGCGGATTTTGAACATGCGGCACGCCTTTAACCTGCGTGAGGGGCTCAATCCCGCTGACTTTCGGCTTCCCGAACGCTGTGTGGGTGACCCGCCGCAGACACAGGGACCCCTGGAGGGCGTTACCGTGGACTATAAGGCGCTGATTCGAAACTTTTTTAAGGCCGTTTCATGGGATGAGACCACCGGAAGGCCCAGCCGTGCTTCACTGGAAGAGTTGGGGGGTATGGAGGATGTGATTGCGGCCCTCGGTTTGTAGCCCCGCCTCGTCGGGTCGGCGTGAAAGAACTCCTTCAGGATTGATTATCCTCTGATTCTGAAGGGGTTACGGTATCGACAAATCCAGAGTGATCCGAATGGGTCGGACAGAGGCACAAGTCCGCCGTGAAATTGAAAATCCGTAACACTTTAGCCCTTTGAAAAATTCGAAAGGAAATCATGCACCCTT
>JBMNCO010000034.1:0-4200 GCA_049366815.1 Desulfatiglandales bacterium
GATTTGTATTTTGACAACAGCAGGAGACAACGAACTCCAAAGATCGATGTCCCGCTGCATATGGACACCGTGGCCTTTTCCGCATGGAACACAGTGAAATGGCCCGGGTCCTCACCGGGTTCACGATCCGATGTCAGTTTGGTGTTTTGGCGCACAAGCCGGTCCAGGACCATAAATCAGACAGGTTCCTCCATGCCCATAAGTTTTCATAACAGATCAAAGGCGCCTTTACAATATAGATAGAGGGGGAAGGAGGTGAGCAAGCAAGGTGAAAAAGAGTTCCGCAAAATAAAAGTTATCGATGGATTAATCGTTCTCTTATACATTTTTTAAGGAGGTGCAAAGATGGCAAAAGTAAGAAATTTCGGGGATCCTCATGATAGCATGGATCTACCGGGGGCCGAAGGTTGGAGGGAGATGTACCCCTATCACATGCAATTCCATAATGAAGAACCGGCAAGGACTTATGAAAATTCAAAATTTTGGTTTAATGACACATTGCATAATCCAACACCTATGATGCCTCTCGAGGCCTTCGCCTGGGATGCCATGGTGGGCGGATATCCAAATGCCCGGGCACTTTGTACGCCCCCAACCTACGGCATGGATCGGCGTATTCTGAACGGTTACAATTACTGTGGCGGCACACCGGTCACAGACCCGAAGCTCATTGAAAAGCGGGCCAAGGTGTTTGCTGAGCGTTCTTCTTTTGAGTTTGAAAATTGGAATGTCCTGTACGGCGTGATCTGGCAGGATAGGATCAAAAAATTGATCGATGAACTCAGACAAATCAAGATCCCGGAGCATCTGCCGGAAGTTGAAGATATAGAGAGGATTCGACATGGCACCGCTGACTCGGAAGGTTTAGAAGTTCTGGAGTCTTACGCCAAAATGATGTCACTCTTTTGCCGAATGTGGTCCTATCATCACTGGTTCAATACACCTGCCTATTTTACGTACGTGAAACACGGTCAGACCATGAAGCAGCTCTTCCCCGGGATCAGTGGAAGGGACTGCTCCAATATGATCCAGGGTTTTGATGCAGCCATTTTTCGCCCCCTGGACGAACTCAGGAACCTGGCGAGAAAGGCCCTTGAAAAGGGGGTTGGAGACGCCATACTCAATCTGCCCACATGGACGGATGTTTCCTCTGAACTGGCCCAGAACCCTAACGGGATCGAGTGGCTCAACGATTTTGAGGCGGTGCGCGACCCCTGGTTTGAAATGTCCACGGGTACCGGTTTCTATGACGAAATTGCCTGGAATGATGACCTGAACATTCCGCTTAAACAGATCAAGACGTATATCGAATCTCTGAAAATCGGCGAACCCATTGACAGGCCGACCAAGGAGGTGATCAAGGAAAGAGATGAGATCATCGCCAAGTACAGGGCAAAGCTCACCACGGATGAGGACAGAGCTCTTTTTGATTCGTCTCTCAAACTGGCCATCAAAATAGCACCCTATGCCGAGGATCACAACTTCTGGTGCGAAAACTGTTTTATGTCAAAATTCTACCGCAAAATCCGGGAACTCGGGCAATTATTGGTCAATCACAGCATCATTGAAAACAGTAGCGACATCTGGCTTATCAACCAGAATGAGCTGTATGCGGTCATCGGCGATCTGCGTCATGGTTGGTATACCGGAACGGAACCGGTGGGGAAAAGCTATTGGCCGGCCAAGATCGCGCGACGCAAAGAGATCATGGATGTATTCAGGGCATGGAAGCCGGAGCCTGCTTTCGGGCCTGCTCCGGAGGAAGTGACCGATGCGACTTTAATGGCCCTCTATGGCGTTACAGACGAGGCCATCAATATCTGGTGGGATGCCAAACTGGCTGGCCAGACCTCTATTGTAAGTACACTGGAGGGATTCGGGGCTTGCACCGGCGTGGTGGAAGGGCCGGCCCGGGTTTGTCTCACGCCGCAGGATATATCCCAACTCCGACCCGGTGAGATTATGGTCGCCCCTACAACCTCACCCACATGGAGCTATGCCTTTCAATTTATCGCCGGCGTGGTCACAGATGTGGGCGGAGTCAGCTCCCATGCCGCAATCGTGGCGCGCGAATATTCGGTCCCGGCGGTTGTGGCCACCAGCATCGCGACACAAGTCATTCGAACCGGGGATACCATCAGGATCGACGGAGAAAAGGGAACAGTAGACATTCTTGAAAAGCCCTAGGGTCACAACGACGGGAGGAGCTGCGATAACGGGTGGATCATCCACCCGTGCCTCCAGTCGGCGGGGGATTCATGCTCAGAGTTGAAGCCCTGCCTCTTAAACAGCATCATCCGATACCTGCTTCACGAAAGGAATCGCACTATGGTTAGGAACGGAGTAGTTCGGACCACCTGCGGCATATGCTTGCAGGATTGCGGTGTCCTGGTCCATTTAAAGGAAGGGGAAATCATCAAACTGGAAGGAGATCCCGGTGCCCCCCTGAACATGGGGGCCCTGTGCCCCAAGGCCCTCGCCTCCCTGGAAATTCGAAACCATCCGGACCGAGTCCGACACCCCCTGGTGAGGAAAGGGGCACGGGGGGAGGGAAAATGGCGGGAGGTCTCCTGGGACGAGGCCATCGGCAGGATCGCCCAGGAAATGAATTCCGCCAAGCATAATTATGGGGCCGAGTCCGTATGCTGGCTGCGAGGGGCCGCCAAAGGGATTCAGGACAATGTGTTTACGCGACTGGCCAATGCTTTCGGCTCTCCCAACATCACTTCGGCGGGATCGGTCTGTTATCACCCACGGATTACGGGCATGCGGTTTACGGTAGGGGAATTCATGATGGAGGATTACCACCATTCACCGGCCCTGATCGGGTTATGGGGCATTGACCCGGCCTCCACGTCCACCCCCAGCCACGAACTCATCCGTCGCGCTATGGCCCAGGGGTCAAAGCTGATGGTGATCGATCCCTTTGAAACCGCCCTGGCAAAACGGGCGGATATTTGGATTCAACCCCGGCCGGCAACGGACATGGCCCTGGCCTTGGGCATGATTCACGTCATTGTCACTGAAGGGCTGTATGACAGGGATTTCGTGCAAAACTGGACCATTGGTTTTGATGAACTCAAGGCCCACGTTCAGGACTATCCGCCACAAAAGGTTTCCGAAATCACCTGGGTCCCTGCGGATCTGATTGTAGATGCAGCCAGATTTTATGCAACCACCCGGCCTGGGGCCCTGCAAGTGGGAAACGCCGATGAGCAGATCGTGCTTTCCGTACAGACCCATCGGGCTATTTTCGCGCTGGAGGGTCTGTGCGGCAACATCGGCGTTCCGGGAGGGAAGGTACTGTGGACCAATCCGCCGCTGGTCAGCAGGGGTTCGGTCGAATTCACCCTGCAGAACAATATTCCCCAAGAGGTAAGGGACAGGCGGCTGGGAGCAGGCTACGTGGCCCCGTTCATACATTATGCTTTGCCGCAGAGAGTGGTGAAGGCACTGATCTCGGAGCAACCCTACAGGCCCCACGTCACCTATATCCAGGGGGGTAATCTCCTGTGCACATGGAGCAATTCCAGGGAGACCCTGGAGGCCTTTAAAAAGCTGGACTTCATTGCCGCTGCGGACTTTTTTCTGACTCCTACGGCGGAGATATGCGACGTGGTCCTGCCTGTTGCCCACTATCTGGAACATGACGCACTTCGGCATTCCTCCGAACTGCCCTTTCTGGCCCAGGTTCAGCAAAAGGTGGCGGACCCGGGAGACTGCAAGTCCGACACACAGATTCTTATCGAGCTTGCAAACAGACTCGGCTTAGGCGACCTTTTCTGGAAGGATGAATACGCCTTCTTGGAGGACATGCTGAGACCCTCGGGGATCACCTTTGATGAGTTCAGAAAGGTACAGGTCCTGGAGTGCATTCGCCAGTACAGGCACTATGAGCGGGGGGGGTTCAGCACGCCTTCGGGAAAACTGGAATTTTACTCTCAGGCCTTGAAGGATGCGGGCTCCGATCCCCTGCCGGTATACCGGGAACCTCCCGAAACCATGTACAGCGAACCGGAACTGGCGGATGAATATCCGCTCATCTTGACCACCCGGAAACCTGCCGTATACCGTCATGCCAATCTCAGACAGGTGAAGAGCCTGAGGTCCCAACGACCGGATCCGATCTTGAACATCAATCCCAAGACAGCCCAGGAGCTGGGGATATCCGAAGGGGACTGGGTCTATATCGAAAACAAA
>JBMNCO010000035.1:0-13110 GCA_049366815.1 Desulfatiglandales bacterium
GCAGTTCATTCTTTTCCTCCCATTGTCTTAATCAACTCAACGTTGCATACCTGAAGATATCGTAACTGTTCAGAATGGTTAGGCTGAAGGCTATGAGTTTCCGAACCCTTCGCTATCCGCGCATTGATCGAAGCAGGGCGCCCGAAACCTTCTCGGCTTCCACAATTTTTGATTCACAGGTAGAAATTTCACGTTCATAAGAATACCCCAGCCGCTTTGACAGGCCAAGCTGGTCGTGCAAGCCCCTGAAGGAGCCAAACGCGGTTTCAAGAAATCGGAGATACTCGGCCTGACTCTCACGATAGATCAGAAGGTCCACTTCATCAGCCGATTCAAACGCTCTGAGTTTCCTATGATCACGCGTGTTCCCTTCCTGCGACACCTCACAGCCTAAATGGCTACAGCCTATCCAGCTGAGTAGTTACAAAACATCATATCATCAAAATCACCCCTCTGTCTCTGACGAAAAATCAAACCGTGCGGTCGCCGTTCTCTCAAACCGCCCATATCCCTCAAATGCATTGCCTTAAAAAGGGAATGGAACCTCACAGTTGCCCAAAATTACAGGGACACCCGGGGCATTGATATCTCACATTCTTCCCTCGCGAAAATAACCAAAAATTAAATCGTCAACCCTGAATATATATTCGGTTGACAATACAAGCGTCCAGTGATAACAGATCTGATCTGTTTTGTCGGCAAATAATCCAGGGCGAGGCAACGTGATCATGTCGACCAAGGACCTTTTAACCGCGGAACTGAAACGATACCAGGGGAGCTGGGTCTCGGGGGAGTCTTTGAGCACCGGACTATCCGTGAGTCGATCGGCCATTTGGAAGCATGTCTCCAAGCTGAGAAATCAAGGCTATGTCATTGATTCTTCTCCTAACAAGGGATATCGCCTCGAAAAGGCGCCGGACATGCTCCTGCCCGAAGAGATACAGGAAGGGCTGAAGACCCGGGTCCTGGGTCAAAAAGACATCCACCACTTCCAAGAAACGGCGTCGACCAATACGACAGCCAAGGAATTGGCGGCCGGTGGGGCCCCCGAGGGAACACTGGTGGTAGCCGAGGGCCAGAGCCACGGAAAGGGACGACTCGGAAGGGAATGGTTTTCTCCCCTCGGGGAAGGGGTCTATCTCTCCCTCATCCTGAGGCCGAAACTTTCACCCGCCGATGCTCCGAAGATCACCCTGCTGACGGCGGTGGCCGCGGCCGAGGCCCTGCGGTCCTTTACCGGCCTTCCGATTCAGATCAAGTGGCCCAACGATATCCTCCTCAGGGACAAAAAACTGGCAGGGATCCTGACGGAGATCAGCACGGAGATGGACGCGATTGACTATGTGATCATCGGCCTCGGACTGAACGTAAATGTGGCCGCCTTTCCGGCCGACCTCCGTGATACGGCCACCTCTCTCTTGATCGAAACCGGTCGGGTCCATCCGAGGGTCGGCCTCACCAGGGCCTTTCTCGAGGGCTTCGAGAGCTGGTACGGCATGCTTCAGGATACGGGTTTCGAACCGGTCCTGGAACGCTGGAGACAATTCAGCGCCGTCACAGGGCGCAGGATCGTGGTGGAAACAATGGGGGACCGGATTGAAGGGACCGCGCTGGATATCAACAGGGACGGCCTTCTCATCGTCGAGGACGACGAGGGTCATTTGCACAGGATCTATTCCGGAGATGTCACGTTAAAGAGAGGACCGTCATGAAAAAGAGGAACCCATCCCTTCGGGGAATGATTTACGCGGCCATGTTCGGTGCGGTCACGGCGGTCGGCGCCTTTATCATCATCCCCCTCCCGCCCGTGCCGATTACCCTCCAGACCCTGTTTACGGCCCTGTCGGGAGCCCTTCTGGGGGGGGCACTGGGGGCCTTGAGCCAGGTGATCTATGTGCTTTTGGGCCTCATCGGACTGCCGGTGTTTGCCGGAGGAAAGGCCGGCCTCGGGGTGCTTTTCGGCCCGACCGGGGGATACCTCATCGGATTCATCGCCGGGAGTTTTGTGACCGGCAAACTCATCGAGCTGAGGAAAAGGCCGGGGCTCGTGTGGATCGCAATCTCCATCGCCGTCGGATTCCTGGTGCTGTATACCCTGGGTGTCCTCCAACTGTCTCTCGTAGCAAAGTTTGGCTGGGGCAAGGCCGTGTCCGTGGGGGTCATGCCCTTTCTGATCGGTGATGTTTTAAAAATCGCCGTCGCCACCTTTGTCACAATGAGACTGCGGGACAGGATAATGCTCGGAATTGCCGGCGGACGAGTTCAGAAGACACCCCGATTTCAAATGGAGAAGCCTTAACGGATGATCACCATCGAAAAACTTACGTTCAGATACGATGACAAGGTTGAGCCGACCCTGAAGGGCCTGAACCTGGTCATACAGGACGGCACGTACGTAGCCGTCATCGGCCCCAACGGATGCGGAAAAACCACCCTTATCAGACATCTCAACGGCCTTCTGCCTCCCACAGAGGGGGAGGTCCGGGTGGACGGCCTGAACACCAGGGATTCGGATTCACTGCGTGAGATCAGGCAGAGGGTGGGCATGGTCTTTCAGAACCCGGACAGCCAGATCGTAGGGATGACCGTCAGGGAAGACGTCTCCTTCGGTCCGGGGAATCTGTCCCTGCCCGCAAAAGAAATCCGGGAAAGGGTTGCGCGTTCCCTCGATCTCGTGGGCATGACCGCTCACGCCGACAGGGCTCCACACACCCTTTCGGGCGGAGAAAAGCAATTGGTCGCACTTGCAGGGGTCCTGGCCATGAACCCCTCTCACATCGTCCTGGACGAACCCACCTCGTTTCTCGATCCCATGGGGCGAAAGAGGGTCCTAGCTGCCATAAGGGCACTCAATAAAAAGGGGATCACCATCATTCATGTCACACACGATATGGATGAAATCGTCGAAGCGGATCAGATCCTGGTCATGAACGGCGGGAGGATCGAACTCTCAGGCGGACCCTCCGAGGTGTTCTCAAAAAATGACCTTCTTCAGGATCTCGGCCTGGATGTGCCGGCGGTCGCGGCATTGCTGTGGCGGTTGAACCAGCTGGGCGCCGATTTGCCTGTGGATATCCTGAATCTGGAAGAGGCCTGCCGGGCCATATCCGCGCGGATCGGCAGGGGGAATTCAGGGCTTAGGTCTGCATCTCCCGGAGTTTGAAAGCGTATTTATAATCTCAAATCCCGCAGTGACCGAAGCCACGGACGGCGCAGGGAGCGTAGCGGAGAGAACATGCCGATCCCTGCCTGGAGCGGCACATTCTATTTTGGACAAGAGTGAAGTTAACCCTTAGAACAGAATGAATTCGACTTGTTACGAATTCATCAAATATAAGACCTTTTCAGCACTGGAATCTCTTACGATGTACAATCTCGGTCAATATATCCCCCGGAGATCCTGTATTCACAACCTGGACCCCCGTATCAAGATCCTCGGAGTCGTCCTCCTCAGCCTCGCAATCCTCGAGGCGGAACTCCCGGGTGCGGTCCTTTGCACCATTTTTCTCCTTGGGCTCGTGCCCCTGACCCGGATACCACCCCGGAGTTACCTCCGCGCCTTCAAGCCCGTTGCGCCCTTTCTGCTCCTTATTTTCGGACTCCACCTCCTCTTTACGGACGGCACCCCCATCCCCCCCCTTCCCGCCTGGCCGGTGACCGTCACCTTTCAGGGTCTTGCCGGCGGGCTTGCCGTGACCTGGCAGTTTGCCCTCCTGGTACTGGGTGCCTCCTTTCTGACCATGACCACCTCACCGACCGAACTGGTGAGTGGTCTGGAACGGCTCCTGCGGCCCCTGAACCTCATCGGGGCATCTTCTCACGAGGTGGCCCTCATGGTCTCCGTGGCCCTGAGATTCGTCCCGACCATCCTTGAGGAAATCAGGACAATCCGCGAAGCCCAGACGGCCCGGGGCGCCGCGCTCAACACAGGGAGCCTGCCGAAGAGGGCAAGGCAGGTCATATCGCTCATCACCCCTCTTCTCACCCAGTCCCTTCGCAGGGCCGATGAACTGGCCACAGCCATGGAGGCCCGTGGGTACAGCGGCGGTCCCCGCACCTATATGAAGGAATTGCGGTTCTGCCCCAGGGACTATACCGCCCTGGCGATCCTGATCATCCTGGTGGGATGCCTTCTCTTTCAGCAGTATGCCTCACCGGGCACGCCCCTTCCGTGGTTTCCCGGACCGGCGGTGTCCGGGTAGGATTGCAGGCCGCTCCATTCGGAAATCATGTATTTCTGGATGGAATCTATTGAACACCTTCCCGATTATTGATTGCTTCAACCGCATCCGTCAGCTCACTGTTGACCTCATTATACATCGTGATGTGGTGCTTCAGGAGTTCCTGAAGACATTGGATGTATTCCTTCATCTGGAGATTGTACTCTTTGACCCTGTCGATTGTGGCTTCTATCTGCCACCGTTCGGCAGTCGGGCCGTATGGAACCACCGGCCTTTTAGGAGCGGGTCCGCAATCCGGCACATCCCGGCCCGAATACGCGTTTGAGGTCATCATGAAAAGAACAGCGAGTGTTATGGCCCATAACATTTTCTTCATAGGCGTCCTTCTCCTCTCTGAAGTTGGCTTGTTTTCCCGAATGGTCACACATAACCCGACGCATCTGCGACATGCTCCACTCCCCCGACAGTCCGGTCTGATTTCGGATGGGAGAAATTCACCCCTTTGAAAAGCTGTAACACTTTAGCCCTTTGAAAAATTCGAAAGGAAATCATGATTTCCACACGGTTATTGGAAAGGGCTAAATGCATACGAAAAACTCAGTTCACGCCATGACTCGGATCACCGCCCGACATTCCCGAAATATTCTCTCACCCTGCCCAGGGAGATCCTCCGTCTTCCAAGCAGAAAGTCCTTTTTGGCCTGGATGATCCGCCGGTTCGATGTCCTCACCTGCTGAAAGGGAATATCCCCGCGGAGCACGCTGCCCCGGATCAGATCGAGACTTTCCAGGACCTTGTCCTGATCCTTGCATATCAGGAGGATATCGGCCCCGGCCTCAAGGGCGGCCAGTGCCCCTTCCGCCACGCCCCAGCCTTCGGCAATGGCCCCCATCTCCAGGTCATCCGTGATGATCATGCCCCTATGCCCCATTTCCTCCCTCAGGAGCCGGGTCAACACGGCACGTGAAAGCGTGGCGGGGTGCTCCGGGTCCAGGGCGGGATAAAGGGCATGGGAGGACATGATGGCCGAGACCCCCTCTTCGATGGCCGCCCTGAAGGGCGGGAGGTTGTTCGCATCGATTTCCCCCATGCTGATATCTATACGCGGGAGTTTAAAATGGGGATCGAGGTCGGCTCGGCCCAGGCCGGGGAAGTGCTTGGCCACGGCCATGACGCCGTTCTTCTGGAGTGCCCTCACGACCAGTCGCCCCAACCGCCCTACACGTTCGGGATCATCCCCGAAAAGCCGGTCCCCGAGATGCCTTTCGGGTTCCCCCTTCTGCACATCCACGACGGGCGCCAGGTCCATGTTCAGCCCCACCATCTTCATCTCGCGGGCCGTCACCCGGCCGAATTCCACCGCCCTCCTTTCGGAGTGTTCATCCATGCCGATGGCCCGGTTTCCCGGAAAGACGGTAAAGGGATCCCTCAATCTGGCGACCCGCCCCCCTTCCTGGTCCACAGCCAGAAAAAGGGGAATGCCGTGACGGCTCATGGCCCTGTCCCTGAGGTCCTTGCAGAGTCTTGCCACCTGGACCGGATCTTCCACATTTCTTGAAAAGAGGATTACGCCGCCGATGTTGTAATCCCGGATCAGGGTGTCGGTCCCCCTGTCCACCTCGGGGCCCGAGATCCCGACCATAAACAACTGCCCGATCATTTGATTGAGTTCGGAGAGATCAAGCGTCGTATTCATCTTCCTTCGATGCCCTGATTTTGCCCGTTCCATGCCGCCTCCTATTCCCCTGATCCGTCTTCCCGGTTACAGGTCCCTGCTTTTCCTCATCTACAAAGTACAAGAGCGCCGCACCGGTCAAGAACAGCACCGAGACAGAGGCCAGACCCCATCGCGATGCCAGACGCCCCACCGCCTCCACCTGTCCGGGGGTTGCCGCAGACGGCATGAGGATTCCCCTCACGATGAGGCCGACCATTCCTATCATAACCGGTCCCAGGATAGCGGCGAACTTTCCGATCATATTATAGAAGCCGAAATATTGCGCCCAGTTTCTTTCGGGGATCAGCCGGGTGTAGAAGGAACGGCTCAGGGCCTGAACGCCGCCCTGCACCAGACCGATCCATACCGCAAGGACAAAAAATTCCTCCTTTTTGGTGATCAGGACCCCCCAAATGGTGATCCACAAATAGCACCCAATGCCCAGATAAATCGCCTTTCGAACGTCCCACCACTGTCCCAGCCTGCCGTATATGAGTGAAGCGGGAAATCCGATGAACTGCACGATCAGGAGGGAGATAATGAGATCGTTTGAATCAAACCCCAGAGACAACCCATAATCGACGGCCATACGAATAATGGTATCCACACCGTCTATATAGAACCAGTAGGCGAGCAGAAATATGAAGACAGATCTTCTTGACCCTCTTACGTTCCGAAAGGTCCTGAAAAGCTGTCTCAGGCCCTCTCCCACGGCATGTCCCAGTGTCCTTTCCCTTCTGTGCGGCCTCTCTTCGCGGACCCACAGGACCGTGAAGACCGTGAAGCCGCCCCACCAGACCGCAACGCTCAGAAAGGCAAATCTCATGGCGGTGGCTGCATCGGGCAGACCGAATTTCGACGGCATGACGGTCATGCAGACATGGACCAGAAACAACAGGCCTCCCCCCAGATAGCCCAGACCGTAGCCCAGGCCTGAGACAAAATCAATATCCCTTTTAGAGGCCACAACCGGCAAAAGCGAATCGTAAAAGACATTTGCTCCGTAGAATCCGATACTGCCCAGGGCATAGAACAGTATCGCCCCTGTCCATGCCCCTTCTTTGACCATGAACAGGGATCCGGTCATAAGGGCACCGAGATAGGCGAACAGGACCAAAAACCCTTTTCTCGATGAACCCTGATCGGCTATGGCCCCGAGGATGGGTGCCAAAAAGGCGATGAGCAGACTTGCCGTGGAGTTGGCGAACCCGAGGAGCGCCGTACTCGTATTGACATCCGCCCCAAGACTCCAGTACTTTTTGAAGAAAATAGGGAAAAAACCCGCCATCACGCTGGTTGCAAAGGCTGAATTCGCCCAGTCATAAAGGACCCAACCCCAAACAGCCCTCCTCTCCCGCTTCACGCCGCCACCTCCTCGCATCACACCCCCTTCATATACAAAATGATGCCATTTTTCCGCAATACTTATTGTGAGTCAGCGAGCATCCGGAAAGGAACATACCAGAATTCGCGCGAACAGCCGTCAGCAGAAGCTCTGCTAAACGGCCGGGTATCGTGATGTAAACGAAGATTTGAATAGAGGAAACGGCGTCCAGGATCGGCGCTTCACCCGGTCAGGTACCGCGGGCTTCGACAAGGCCGGTGGAGCCGACCCTATGGAGTTCTTTGACAGAATCACAACTGAAAAATGAATGGATACCTCATGATTAGAGTCATGAAAGGCGAAGGAATGAAGGGAAGACAGGCATGAAGACGACAGACCGGATGGAGATATAAACGGCCTCATTGCGAAGACACAAACTTCAAAAGCATGAGACCCCCGAATGCGCGCAAAAATATAGATAGGCCAAGTCTCATGGTCCCTCTTTAATAAATGATCCTGGCAAGTATTACCGATGGACTTCGTGACAATGACCTATCCGATTTTTATATTAGCACAGGGCTCGGGGCACATACAAACAAAATCTATATGCTGCGAAAGTTCATGCCCGAAGCATTCCGCATCCGGGTTCGCCGGGGCATGCCGGAGCCGGTAGGAGTCTCCCGAGATCGGCTCCGGCGCGTTTCAGACCCCAACGAGTTCGTCACCGAATTTTTTCATGAAAGCTGTTTCAATAATCTCAGCAACCCATTCCGGCTTTGAAATAAAGTCACAGTTGATGACCAGGTCAAACTCGGATGGGTGGGCCTCTTTCTTGCCATAGACGCGCTTGTAAAATGCCCTTTTTTGTCGATCGATCTTGTCCAGTCTGGCCTCGGCCTCTTCCTCGTCAATTTTTAGAATTCCAGCCAGTCTGTTGACCCGGTAGGCCTTTGAGCAGATGATCCGCACTGCAAGGACCCGGTCCCGTTCCAGCAGCAGATGGGCGCCCCTCCCGACGAAAATGGTCGGCCCCAGAGCCGCAATGGCAAAGACGGCACTGAAAAGGTGTCTCGCGTAATCGCTCTTTATAAAGGCCTTTTCCCCGAAGGCCAGTGTCAAAAATTCGCTCAATTTTCCCGGATAACGCTCATCGAACAGAGCGACGGTCTTCTCCGTAAGCTTTGCCTCGGTGGCTATGTGCTCCAGGATCTCCCGGTCCACGACACGGTAACCGAGCTTCGAAGCAAGGAGATCGGCTATTTCCAGCGCCCCGACACCGATCTTACGCGAAAAACAAATGGTAGGAGGGTAGATCGCCCCGGCTGGCTTTTCTTTGATTTCCATCCGCTTCTCCTCCCATTCGAGGATGTATTTGCCGGCCAAATAGGCCGCATCAGCTCTCAGTTTTGTGTAGAGCCCGGGTACGGATTTTTTGGGTTCATAGTCTCTACGCATAATCCCCTCCTTCCTGTTTTGTGAAAGGATTAGGTTGCAGACGACCATTCAGGACAACACACAGCGATTCAACCTATGGACAAGAGGTACGGTGAGACTTTGCTGCAAGAGACATAGGCACGAATGAAAGGATAGGAGAGAGCGCATCATCTAAAGGCCTTTCGACCCCGATACCGCCTCCGTCATCATGACCGCCACAGATTCAGGTGTCGTAATGATATTTTACGCGCTTTCGAGAGGATTGGCAAATATATTGGAGGGAGGCAAAGGCGTGCGGGGAAGAGGCCGGCGTCCTCATGGATCTGTGCGATGCCCTTCGTGCATTTTATAAATCAACCTTGTGGTTACGGCCACAGCGTTGCATGAATGCTCGATAAGGCTCTTGAGTGTACCGGAAAGGCCGTCAAATTCCTGCTGAAGTCTTCCGACATCGATCAACCTGAGTTCAAGATCATCTGATCCAAGGACCGTCGCAGACCGTGGTTCGTGCCCCATGTCAAGAAAGGGCACCCGGCCCAGGAAATCCCCTTTTTTCAGCGTGACCAGAGGAATGCGTCCATTGGAGGTCTCACCGATCACGTAGGTTTCTCCGTTCATGATGCTGAAGACTTCATTCACGCCTGAACCCTGTTTGATAATGGCCTTTTTGTCCAAAGCGGCCTCGCCCGTCCTTGGGTCGTTTTCAGATAACTCAACGGCCCTGTCTGAGACCTTTCTCAGCCTGCCGGCAAGGCTTAACAGAAGGCCCTTGAAATCGGGCGACAGCATGGAATATTCTTCGTGAAGGCGCTGGCTGTCCAACAGCCCCATTCGGACATTTCCCACGGCCCTTACCGTGGCGCTTCGCACGTAATCACTGAAGAGAAACGAGGTGATCGACCCGATGAAGCACCCCTCGCCGAGTTGAGCAATGGTCATCGGCCCTGTGCTCGTTTCTCGTGTGATCTTCACCGTTCCTTCCAGGACGACCCAGATCCACTTGCCATGGGCTCCCTCATCAACCAATGCCGCGCCGTCGGGGATTTCTTCTTCGTCGATGACGTACAGATAATCCACGAATGACCGCCTGATAACCAGGGGACTTTGCTTCTTGTCTTCCAGTTCTTCAGAAATATCTTGTTCCGGTCCAACCCTCCTGATCAGTCCGTCGTCCAGCATTCGGAGGGCGTCGAGAACGATCTGCATGCGATTCTGCTCGATGACCCGTCCTGCATAGACCCTCTCGTTACGAAACTCGAAGGTCCCCTCTGCCCAACCAAAAAGTGCATACACCGCATCGAGCCCGTAAAGGGATCCGATTGAGGCGTTAACGGGATTGCCGTTCTCAAAATATATAATGCCCGGAGATTCCACATGAGGGCTCTTGATATACAGAATACCTGTGCTGTGATTACTGCCCAGGATCTGAAATGTATCAGCGAGGCTGATAAAGCCTAAATCACCTGCGAATTGTGGTCTTACCTCCATAAACACGTCCTATTGAGTCCAATGCAATTCTCTACTTCGAAGGCCAAAAGCGCAATCCCCTCGCCCGGACCGGGACGGTTGTATTGAAGGCCGAGCGAGACCTAGAAAAACAACAAAATACTGACAAGTCAAGAAAAATTACAGGCTGGCTCCGGCTGCAGATCGGGCTCGGGGGGGATTCTCCGGTTGTAGACACACGGCCTTGAACAACGGTAAAAGCCTTGACAGGTTATGCATCCCTTTCTAGAATGAAGTCCCGCTGTAAAATCCCCATTAGCACGGTTTTCCGTCACGTAGAGGGATGCAGGCCGCTGACCTCTTTGATGAAAGGGGTTTCCCATAAAGGGCAACCCTGTGGAGCTTTTTTGGATCCCCTTTGACGCAGAAGCCAGGCACACAAGGAGGCGCATGAAACTTTCAACAAGAGGACGTTACGGGACCCGACTCATGATCGAACTCACAAAAAATTACAACAAGGGTCCTACAAGTATTTCTCAGATTTCGAAGAACCAGGATATTCCCGTCAAGTATCTTGAGCAACTCATTATTCCGTTGAAAAAGGCCGAACTCATTTCCAGTATTCGGGGGCCGAAAGGCGGACATATGCTTTCCAAACCTCCAGACCAGATAAGTTTATGGGATATCTTGACCCTCCTTGAATCGAGATTGACCTTCGTTGACTGTGTCGATGGCGATCATGTCTGCATACATGCCGATGACTGTCCCATTCGTCCATTCTGGGGAAAGGCCTTCTCGGCCGCCGTGGAAATCCTGAAAAAGACGACCTTGGTCGATGTCCTTTTGGAGCGGGATAATTCGCTGCGCTCAAACGGGGATTGAGAAGGTCAGGGATCACAAAACCATTGAGAGCCTGCTTGCGTAATGAAAATTTTTGAAGACCTCTATGCCTTTTTGTGGGCAGATCCCACCACCAACAACTGCAACACCTATTTCATCAACGGATCTAAAAAGATCCTTGTGGACCCCGGGCACGCGCATCTTTTCAATCATGTGAGAGAGGGCCTGGCCGCCCTGTCCCTGACCCCCTCTGATATGGACATCGTCCTTATCACCCATGCCCATCCGGATCACATGGAGGGCGTCAACGTCTTTGCCGATACGCCCGCCTTGGTAGCCCTTCATCATTCTGAAACGGAATCGGCCCGACAAGCAACTTCGCATTATGACCAGCACCTCGGCGCAACGCGCCTTGAACCGGATATTCTGCTCCGTGAGGGAAACATCCAGATAGGGGATATGGACTTCAGGGTCATCCACGCCCCCGGACACTCTCCCGGCTCTATTGCCCTTTACTGGAGTGAAAAGAAGGTCCTGTTTTCAGGGGATGTGATCTTTTCCCGGGGTATCGGTCGAACAGATCTGCCCGGCGGAAACGGCAACGCCCTCAAAGACAGCATCAAGGCCCTGTCACAACTGGACGTGGAGATCCTCCTCCCCGGCCATGGGGACATGGTTTTGGGTCGAGAACAGGTGAAAGCAAACTTTAATGAGATCGAAAGGGTCTGGTTTGCCTATTTGTAGCAGAATCGAGGCCCGGCGGCATGCAGGAAAATCCCCTCCGTGGGGGGCTGTGCCTTTCGTTTCATCCTGAGCCCTTTGAGGCCTTGATGTTATATCATACCGCCGGGGGCGAGCGCATAACCATGAATAAATCCCCGATCAAGACGGCGCCCAACATTGATTTTGACCTGCGCCAATTGGAAATCTTCAAAAAGGTAGTGGAACTGGAGAGCTTTTCAAAGGCTGCACAAGAGGTCTTTCTGGCCCAGGCATCCGTGAGCGAACGGATTGCCAATCTCGAAAACGCCATAGGAACCAGGCTCCTGGATCGGTTGGGAAGGCGTGTCGTTCCAACAAAAGCAGGTGAATTGCTCTATAAACACGCCGCCCTGCTCCTGGACATGAAAATGACGGCATGTCTGGAAATGCAGGACTTTCTAGGCATAACCTATGGCGAAATCAGGATGGGCGGAAGCACTATTCCAGGTGAATATATCCTCCCGAAGGTGGTCAGGGCGTTCAGAGAGAAGCATCCCTTCATTTCAATTTTACTGACGGTGGGGAGCACGAGCGATATCGAAGATCAGGTGCTGGAGGGCGATTTTGAAATCGGCGTGGTAGGGTCCAGGAGTACTCACAGGAACCTCCTGGCACAGGAACTCTGGAAGGACGAGCTGGTCCTCGCCGTACCGGCCCTGCATCGCTGGGCCTGCAGGGAAACGATATCCCCGGATGAACTCCATGAGGAGCCCTTTATCCTTCGGGAGGTAGGTTCAGGAACCCTGAAATTCATGGATGAATGTCTCCATTCCGCCGGACTCAGAGGCTCTGAAGGACTCAACGTCGTAGCCGTCTTCGGCACATCGACCGCCGTCAAGGAAGGAGTGAAGTCGGGGCTGGGGATATCTATTCTGTCCTCCCGCGCCATGGAAACAGAGCTGGCCGCGGGACTCCTGGTGACTTTGAGAGTGAACGAGATCCAAATGTCCAGGAGCTTTTATCTGATAAGAGACCGGCGTAGAACGCCCTCTCCGATCTGCCAGGCCATGCTTCAATATCTGCTCAGCACGGCGGAGACAGATGGGGGGTTTCAAAGAGAAGAGGAGTTATAGATTTCACATGGAAACCGTGCGGGACGTCATAGATTACACGGGCGACTGCTGAAGGGCCTATCTGGACGTAGGCCTATGTCTCAGGATATTGCAGCCCGGTGAACGCTTCGCGTTTGTCCTTGAGCAGGATAAACGCGACAAAATCATGAGGGTGATTGCCCGCAACGGGGGCGAAGTCATCCAAGAGACACCCATTTCCGGGAATGTCCGGATAAAAGTTAGAAAGATGGGGGGAGAAAAACCAGGCACCGGAAAAATTTCCTGAACAGGATAAGCCCTCTCACTCTTGTCCAAAATAGAATGTGCCGCTCCAAGCAGGGATCGGCATGTTCT
>JBMNCO010000036.1:0-12654 GCA_049366815.1 Desulfatiglandales bacterium
GGGAGGGTTGTCGGGTCTCCAGGCATTCCCTGAGGGGGCATGGATGTCTCATGCCTTCACAGGGGGTATCTCGATTATGGGAAATTTCGTAGCAGTGGCGCCCGACGACCTCCTCCCTCTTAAGTCCCAGATTTCTGAGCATGGTTTCGTTGATATCCAGGATATGATACCTGTTCCCGATCACCATGACATCTTCCTGATAAAAGGCATTGATGGCCGCATCATACATGGTTCTCGTCTTTTCAAGTTCTTGTTTCGTCTGCTCGTGCATGCTGGTCACACGGCCGATTTCCCAGAAAAGTTGAGCAGCGCTGTCATCAATGACTTGAACGTGCCTCTTCCTTTTTTCCAGAACCTCCCTGTAAATCTCCTCGGATCCGGTCATTTCGATAATGAGGTCGATATCCTCCCGCTCCAGGAGTTCCCTGTAATCCTTTGTAACGATCAATCCCTTACTCTTTGCCCGGACCACCGCGGGTGCGTCATCCCTCGCGTCCGCAACCGCCACCACCCTCGGGTTCATCTCGATAAAGGAATGTCTTTCTATGAGGCCCATGAGGAAATGACTCTTTTTACCTCCACCTAAAAGCGCAATATTCATGACACCCCCCTCGGAAAAGATGGAGCATGCTCCCCTTAAAGACGATTTCAAAACGATAAAGATTCAGTGTCTCTTACTTTCTCTCTTTTTTTTTAATGCATAACATTTTTATTCGACGGCTTCAATGATTCCACAATTCCCTTGATCGCCGGAAAGGGTTCAGGGGCAAGGCCCCTGGGAGTGGGTTTGCACTATAAAACAATTGACTCCGCCCGAACGGCCTGTTACAGATGCCGTATGAATTTAGCCCTTTCCAATAACTGTGTGAAAATCATGCTCCTTTCTGAAGTGACCCGCGGGAGCCTCGAGACGTAATAAAGGGTGCATGATTTCCTTTCGAATTTTTCAAAGGGCTAAAATGTTACCAGATGCCTTAAATTCACCTTTGATTATGGATTTCACTGATGTCAAATTATCCGGCTGCTTATCAGGTTACAAAAGGTTCAGCCTTGGATGTCGATAAGGCCTTCTATCGGCGCATCGCCGAAGCCACGGATCAACGCACCTTGATCGAAGGTATTGAGGTTCCCATCCGCAGCGGTCGGGCATGGACGGTCCCTGCCGGCCATGTCTTCCGCGTTGTCACCCTTGAGGGGCCGCAAGTGGGAGACCTCAATATCTGGAACCGGCATAATCCGCGGGAACGCATGTGGGCGGCACGAACACGGCAGTTGCAGGGGGCACACGTCTCGACCTTCGACAGAATCTGGTCCACCCTCCCTTATTTCCGGCCCCTGGTCACGATCACCGCGGACAGCTTGGCCGATTACGGAGTGGACAGTGACGGCGGACGGGTTCACGATCTACTGGGAAGCCGCTGCGATCCCTATGTCAACAAGATGCTGAAAGGTGAAGATTTTGATTTTCATTGCCATTCGAATCTGACGCGCGCCATCCAACCCTATGGACTCACCGAGTTTGACGTACATGACGTGCTGAACGTATTCCAGTGCACGGGACTAAATGATGACGACATGTATTTCATGAAGGCCTGCCCTGCAAAAACAGGCGATTTCCTGGAATTTTTTGCTGAAATCGATCTGCTTTGCGCCATCTCGACCTGCCCGGGGGGCGATCTTTCGCTGCCCATGTGGGGCCCTGACGCGCAGGATCCACTCCAGGTCTGCCGTCCCCTCGGTGTAGAAATTTTCCGATTGGAACCGGAGTTGTTGCGCGGGTGGGAATCGCCACGCTCTCCCGATTACCGTGGACGCCACGGGATGACTGAACCGCATCCTGATTGGCAGATTCATTCCTGAACACCATGAACCGGATGACATAACTCCTGAGAAGGACCCTGAAGGGATGGGAGGATATCGACCAATCCGACTATTTCAGGCCCATTTGTGAGATCTTTATCGAGCGAGGTAAGGCAGGATGATCGGTGTTTTTGATTCGGGTTTCGGCGGATTGACGATTCTCAAGGCCTTTTTGAGGGATCTGCCCGAATATGATTACCTCTACCTCGGCGACAGCGCCCGTACGCCTTACGGCAACAAATCCCTGAAGGTCGTGTACGAATACACCCGACAGGCCGTGGAATTCCTTTTCCGTGAAGGGGCAATCCTGATCATCCTGGCCTGCAATACGGCCTCTGCTAAGGCCCTGAGGAGGATTCAGCAGGAATGGCTACCCCTAAACTATCCCCTGAGGCGGGTCCTGGGCGTGGCCATCCCCCTGGCCGAGGCGGCCGTGGCGGCCAGCCGTTGCGGCCGCATAGGGGTTATCGGCACACGGGCAACCATCGAATCCAAGGTCTATGAGCAGGAACTCCACAAACTGCAGCCCCGTCTGAGGATCTACGGAGAGGCATGCCCTCTCCTGGTCCCCCTTGTGGAAGAAGACTGGGTTGGAAGGCCGGAGACCACCATGATCCTGAAAAAGTATCTCAGGCCCCTCAAAAGTACGAAGATCGACACCCTCATCCTGGGCTGTACACACTACCCCTTTCTCAGGAAAGACATCGCCCGGATCATGGGCAAGAACTGCCACGTCCTGGATGCCCCCGGCATCGTTTCCGCCAAACTCGCGGACTACCTGAAACGCCACCCGGAAATCGAGACGGAGCTCCTCCGGGACGGACGAAGGGCATTTTACACCACTGATGACCCGGACCGGTTTCAGGCATTTGGAGAAAAATTCCTGGGGAAAAAGATCTCCGGAGTTGAGGCAATCTCCCTGTAGTGTGCCCTTCCCGCCATCCTAAAATTTGATCAAAGGAGGCCTCGACAGGCCCGAACATCGAAATGTTCATCCTCCGTTTTCCTATCTCCTTGCAGACCATGTAATGATTCTTTGATTATGAAATCACGGGGGAGGATTCATGCATGAGGAAAAACGCCGTCCTGAAAACAGTCAATCCGATGCTCGGGCTACTTTTCCTCATTCAGGTTGCCGTAGGGGTGCTTCAGGACACGTTGCCTCACACAACTGGGTGGGAAAACCCACTTCCCGGAGACGAGTGCTGTCATTCGAATGTGAGAGGCAACCACAAGGCCGCAAAATATGGACAGCGAATAAAATCAAAATAGATTAAATTTTAAATACAAAAACAGGATGAGAAGAGAAGTCCCCAAAGAAATGGTACTGGCGACAATTGCACCATTGCGCTTGTTGTCCTCGCTGGTAAAAATAGCAATTATGCCACCTAAGACAGAGATTGCAAAGGCGGCAGCGCAAGCTATCGAAAGAAACACTTCCTGATCTTTTCTGACGTTGATAAAAAATGAGATCAAAAAAGCAGTGCCTACGATAGAGGCCATTGTCTGTTTATCTCGCTCATCAATAAACATCGAAGCCAAGGCCCCAATGACCGCCATAATAAAGGAAACTATCGCAATCAAATCCTGCACTTTCTTAGCACCTCTCTGTTATTGGTAGAAATAAAGGCAATTTTTTCAGAGATACGAATTATCCTCGATAGTCAGCCGGATCGTCAAGGCCGGAAAATAGAGGTATAATACATCCCCTCTAGATGAATGATCACGGCTTGAGGGTTTGACGGATCCGGTCTCTTCCTCAGGCGAAGTCCATCAGCTTCCTGGTCGCTGCGGCATTCATAACCTACGCGCCGTTTCGACAAAACGTATGGAATAGATCCGCGCCACGGATGGCTGTTGGAGAGGGATTCCCCATCACCAGACACCTTTTCAGTGGCATTTGGGACCTGAACAACCGAACGCATTCTTATTGATTTTGGCCATGCTTTCCAGATACCGTCCAAACCAGCCCTTCTTTTTACCAGGTCCCGACTTGAGGTATTTGTCGGGATTGGTCTCAAAGGCGGTGTGGCAGCCCTCGGCGCAAAACCAGTAACTCGTTCCCCTGTGGATTGAGACAAACTTTGTCTTGCCCGGCACTACATCCATCCCGCATACCGGATCGATAGTCTTCCTCTGTGGATCTGTGGTCTTGTTTTCCAAGGTTGTCATGATTAAACCCCCTTGTGAAAGGGATGGATTCAGATCCACCCTTCCCTTGGTCAAAAGTTAATTCCAACATTACCCCGGCCCATAGCCCATCATATCACCTTAGTAAGGCCCCATATGATGGCCGTACCAACCGCCAGAGCCTTAACCAAGCCGCTGATCGGGTACAATTTTACGGGCTTCGAGTTCATGGGTGAGCCTTGATTCTTCTAACCTTGCCCGAAGTTCGCTGATCTCTTTCTGAAGCGTTTTACCCTTATCAAGATCAGGATTGGCGCTGTTCAGCGCACTGTCGAGTTCGCCAGATTTCTTCCAGATCTGATCCCGCATGTCTCTTGTTTCGTCATAGAACTTGCGATCGAGCGCATCCAGCCTGCTTCACAGCTCAGAGGTCAGGTTCCCATAGTTATCTCCTCCATACTCGGGGCCGCTGCCCCAGTATCCCATCATGTGATGTCACCAACCCCATCCGGGTCCCCGCGCCATGACTGGAACAGCCACAACGCCGATCAGCAGGAGAATCCCAACAATTATTGTTAGTCTTTTCATAATGTAAACTCCTGAGTTGGTTTTGATATGTCTGATTTTATTATGCAGCAAGCAACCTACCACATTGTGGTATATCATACGTAACAATCTAATATCTTTTGCTTTATTTTCAAGTTCAAGAAATAACGATCAATAATACGAGTGGGTATGTATGGAACCATGGGTAAAAAGTAGTCAGTTTGTGGGGGTATTACGGGAGGTGTTCTGGGTAGAAAGTATCCGGATTTAAAAAAATGGGGCCCCAATTAAGAGGCCCTCTTCAAGGGGAAGACCTGCCCTTCTTACGGAAAAACCCGTTTTTCTGGCGTAGACTGACCGTCGCCACGATGACTAACAGATTGTTTGCCAGATCCTTCTCACGATCTCCAATTGATTAAAACTCAGGATGCTCAGGAGGCAATGTCAATGCAGTCTGATATGAGGACTGTAGATGATCCCATTGATGAGCAAATAGACCCCGAACACTAGGGCTCCATAGCCAAAACCGAAGTAGACAATCTTGAACCAGAGGGCTGGAGCTTTGGCCGTGACAATTTCTAAGTTTTTCCCGGTTTCCAGACGTTCAATCCATGCGGGCTTTTCTTTTATCGCCTCTTCCATGGTAACATTGCCTGAAAACATCGCTTGGTTCATGGGGAAACTGGAGGGCCGCAGATGACCTATAAAAAAGTGAACGATGAAGATGTAAGAAACAGCCAAAATAGCTTCAGCCCTATGCAGAAGGGCAGCCACATTCAAAGACCAGCCGGGTAGAAAACGGCTGGTCCATATGGGATAAATAAGCATGATACCTGTGATCGCCAGCAGGGGTAGTCCCCAGAAAACAGCCCAGTAATCGAACTTCTCCCAGTATGTCCAGCGATCAAATCTAGGAGACGGGCCAAAACCAAAGAACCATAAAAATCTCTGCCAGAGATGTAGGACATCGTGAAGATTAGGAACAAGGGAATCCGGGCCGAAAATACTTTTCCCCAGATTTCGCAATTTCATCCTTGTGAGCAGATAAATGATATGCAACAGGAAGCCTGCAATCATCAAAGCGCCGACCCAGTGATGAATCAAGGCTGAATTCTCATAACCGCCGAAAAAACTGCTTAGTTCTTTACCCCAGACAGTGGTAATGAACAAGCGTCCGAAACCGGTTGCTGCTTGTATAAGGAAGGCCACTATCAGGAAAAAATGAAACAGTCGATCCAGTTTGTTGAATCTTTTAATATAGATCTTTGTTCTCATTTCTCATCTTTCCCTTTTTTCCAGAATAACTCACGCAAGCCTACCAGAATACTATGTGGTATGAAAAACACCAGCGTTCCAGCGAAAAGCAAAAGCATGAACCAGTAACTATAATACAAAAGGGGAAAGACCTCCCTGGCTTTTGAAGAACCTGGTGCGGGTTCATGGACGATATAACTTGCATAGGAGGCACTGGATCCTTCGTGACATTTTGAACAAACGTAAGCATGCCGGCGTATGGGGTTCATGGGAGAGTAATAGTGGTTGATACTCGCTACGGGCTCACCTCCGTGACACTGGCGGCAGGTGAGATTGGCTCGCACCGTGTGGATATCCAAGGTTTCACTGATATGGCAATCTTCACAGCGCCGTCGTTCGTAAAACTTTATTCCCCTGTGTGAGTCAGCAAGCCGTGTACGAACACGAACAACAGCCGCGCCCGGGCTATATGGAAACACTCCTCTGCTAACCCCTGGAACGCCGACCATGGGACGCTGGCGTTGAGGAAGAACCTCATATTCCTCATAGTAGCCGGTGCTTGTCTCATATTGTTTGTAACGCCGGATAGCCGAGGCCACCTCCTCCTGAGAAAACACTATTTCCGGAAGGAACAACAGGCTCACAAAAACGGCAGTGGCCATTCCCGAAAATATTCCTCTCATACAGACTCTGCACATCATCACCAAATCCCCGTTTTCCCGATAAATTACTTGGGCGCACTGTAACGATAGCCTATTGATTCGATGGGTTGGCCTATAGGTTTAGGTATTTTAGACAAGGCCTCAAATTCCCTCTGGAGTTCCTTCAAATCCTGATCCTTATGCTTATGACAAGTCTGACAAGAGTTAGGAATATTGGGGTTACGCAAGGTGTCCTTTGGCAACAACGTCACGAATACGTGGCTGTGGATATCTCCGGATTCGGCGCTTTTGGCAATCCTCGGCATGTGACAGCCCACACAGTTGGCAAATGAATGGATGGAATGGGCAAGATTGTTATTGATCTGCACATGGCACTCAAAGCATTGTTTGGAGCCGGCGGAAAGGGTCTGGGAACGAGTGGGGGGTACACCTATTTGATGGACATAATGACAGGAGATGCAGGTTACACCCTCCTTGTAATGTTTAGATTGGACCCAATCGATGTATTGCTGATGATGACCCTTGGAAAACTCGTTGGCATATACATGCTTTACGTCCCCACCTTCAAAGGAGGTGGACCGATAATAGGCCTCCAGCGCCTTGCCCGGTTCGTATCCGACCGGCCAGCCGGCCCCTTCGTGCTTCGTGGCACTCCCTCTGTTGTGGCAGGAGCCGCAAATCTGAACCGCAACCCCCATGGTCAGCTTAGCCGGATTGATGATGGTTTGGCGTTTTTCAAAAACAGCTGTCTTGGGCAGCGCTGCGTGCCAGGAGCCTTTGCCATGACATGCTTCACAGGCTACAGCCACCTCACTAAAGGCTTTTTTCTCGAGATCCACGCCGGTGGCGTGGCAACCGCCGCATTTTAGAAGCCATGGTCTTTTGTCCCAATCGGCCTCTTCATAATTCACCCATCGGTGCGTATCGGCGTTATACTGGATGGGGGAGATATAGAGTGTTCCGCTTTTTTCCACAACATACCTTTGTTTCCACTGGCTGCCGATGGTGTATTTGATTTCCTCCGGCTTGGGTATGTAGATCTTGTCAGCCGGTACTTTCAGGTTATCACTCAGTTTGGCTAGATCCTCGCGAATGCTTTTTTCATCGATCGATACGATCAACGCATCCCTGTTTTCTTGAGCGTCCTGGGTCATACGGCTGTGCAAGGTCATCTTCCAGGAATCATAGTGCTCCAAATGGCACGTCTTACAGGTGTCGGAACCGACAAAGGTTTTGGCGTTGGCCATAATCTTTTCTACGTCAACCGGCGTCTCGCCCCCACAGCCCGTCAGCAAAGACATTGATAAAGCCAAAAAAGAGACGCACATTAGAATATTGCATTTCATATCGCCCCTCCGGCAGTATTAAATGGTAAGGAAAGAGGATAAATGGAAAACGCTGTTGCTTTGGATGACGTTGGATTTTCTTTGTGATACTTTGAATTATTCCAACCCGCTTACAGGTCAAAATTAATGCGCGGAATGGTCAGGAAGAGAACTGAATGTGACTCTAAAAGAGCTCAATGATCTAAATTAAAGTGGACTGAATCCGTATGTTATATAACATTAAATGAAAAGCATGCTTTTTGTCAAGCCATTATTCATGGATAACTTGTCAAATCTATTGGGTTTATTTTATTATTTAAACAGCAGTCGCCCATTTTGGTGAAACTAAAAGTGTGCCATCAAATCAGCGGATTAATGAAATAAAGGGCCCGCAGACTGTATGAATCTATCAACTACAGAGATTACCCGTAAGAGATATGACCGGATTGCTCCTTTCTATGATTTAATAGAGTCTCCTGTTGAGAAACTGCTTTTCAGCTCTTGGAGAAAGAGTCTGAAGTATCGGATGACAGGGAAACAAGCCTTGGAAGTAGGAGTGGGGACCGGGAAAAACCTTCCCTATTACCCCTCAGATATGCACATCACGGCGATAGATTTGAGTCCAAGCATGATAGCCCGGGCCAGGAAACGTGCAGAAGCCCTAAAGCTCAATGTCGACATAAGACAATTGGACGTGCAAGCGCTCGATTTTCCCGACAAGACCTTTGACACGGTATTTGCAACCTTTGTCTTCTGCTCCGTCCCCGATCCGATTTTAGGATTGAGGGAATTACATCGTGTATGCAAGCCCAGCGGTCGGTTATTGCTGATTGAACACATGAGACCGGAAAATCCTCTGCTAGGTATTTTCTTTGATTTATTAAACCCCCTAATCCTTAGAATGATGGGCGCGAACATCAATCGCAGAACCGTTGATAATATTCATAGCGCAGGCTGGAAAATAGAAACTGTGAGAGATCTTGCGTCAGATATCGTGCGATGGATTGAGGCTAGGCCCTGAAAAAACCGTCTGAAAGCACCTCTTGAATTAGAAGGCTAAAGCCTCCACAATCGGCTATGTAAAAAGCAAGGTTGGGATACCGAACAGGGGATAGTTTTCATCTACATTTCCTATGCCCAGTCCGAGGACATGATTACTGCAAAAGATCTGGGCCGCATCAAAAAAGTCGTTGTACCCGTATGGGGCCACATCATAGTCGGCCAGGGCCATAAGAGGCATCTTCCTGTCGTTCATCAGGTCTTGAAAATGCGGATGGGTTACAGCAACCGGTTGAACTCCTTCAGGGCCGCAGCCGGTTTCGTTCCCGAGGCGTTTTCGAAATCGGTCAACCGTGGTTGCAAGGAATCCATCTCCTGGCCGAAACTCTGCAAAATAGAATCCTTTGGGTCTCGCCGGTGCTCCGGGTCTGAGTCGAATATCATCTGATCGATCAAAATCAATGTATTTGCATCGCCACGTCTCGGTCAACCATACTTTTTTGGCATAATCCTTCGAAATATTGCCAATTTCCACGGAAAGCCGGGCCATGGTATATGCATTTACGAAGCTTTTCATTCAACTGTCATCACATTGGCCATACCGGCCATCATGTGATAAAGGTTGTGGCAGTGATGGAACCACTGGCCCGGATTGTCAGCAATGAACTCGATCTCCAGGCGTTCCATGGGATGGACAAGGACCGTGTCCTTCCGGACCCACTGCGATTCATTCAGGTCGGGGTTCACGATGCTGAAAAAGTGCCCGTGAAGGTGCATGGGATGAGGCATCATGCTGCGGTTCCCGTAGGCAATCCTTACACGCGTGCCGCGCTCGATAGGAATCGGATCCACGTTGGGATAGGCCTGGCCGTTGATCGTCCAGTAGGGTGAATGCATGCCTCCGCTCAGGGTCTGAAAAATGCGCCTATCGGCGCTGCCCGAACCGGAAAGACTGTGAGAATCCCTGGATTTCATATCCCGGTAGCTCACAAGCCTTCTTGCCGGACGGAAATCCGGCCGGACAGGGTTCTTCGATTGGGTTCCCTCGTATATTATTGGTATACGCAGTGCTCCCTCCCCGAATCCCCTTTCGTTGGCGGCCAAGAGCCAAGTCCCGGGATTATCGGCTGTGAATACCACATCATAGCGTTCCCCCATGCCGATGCGTAAGACATCGGTTTGCACCGGCTCGACCGGGCGTCCGTCCGTGTGTGTGACCCTCAGGACGTGACCCGCCAGTTGGAGATCATAGATGGTGGCCGAAGAGGGGTTTATGAGCCGCAGTTTCACCCGCTCCCCTCTTTTGACAGGAAGCGGCTCCATGTATGTCGACAGCCTGCCGTTCACTGCATATCCGTCATAATAGGGTTCGAGCAGAGGCACACCACGTCGATTTGCTCCTCTCCCCCCCATCATACGACCCATCATGCCCATTGGGGAGCGCCGCCTTGTCCCGGCGACCCCGCCTTCATCTCTCATCACCCAGTCTTCCAGCAGCAGGGTGTACTCCTGGTCATAGGACAGGTCTTCCCTTGAGGCGGGTTCGATGATAAGAGGCCCATAGAGTCCTTGGTCCAATTGGTACCCGGCATGGGAGTGATAAATATAGGTCCCCGCCGGTCTGGCCTCAAACTCGTACACGAAGGTCTCTCCGGGCAGGACACCTCTCTGTGTAACACCGGGGACACCGTCCATCGGGTTAGGGACTGGAACGCCGTGCCAGTGGATGCTCGTCTCCTCTGGAAGGAAATTTTTCAGGATAACCCTTATGATTTCACCCTCTTTAACCCTGATCTCCGGGCCCGGCACCTGACCGTTAAAAGTCCAGGCCCAGAATTCCGGTCCCCCGCCCAGATTCATCCTGGTCCTTGAGGCCGATAGCCTGAACTCTCTTACCGCGGCCTTGCTTTTCGAATGAGCAAGCGCGATCAGGGGGGTTGGGATGCATGAAACGGCGGCTGCGGTCAATGTCGTTTTCAGGAAGGATCTTCTATTTATTTTCATGCCTATTTCTCACATTTTTTGAACGTATTAAAGGCATTATGAAAGCAGGTCTTTCTTCTTTTCTTCAAACTCCTGCTTATCTATATCGCCCCGGGCATAGCGTTCTCTCAGGATCTCAAGGGCCCTCGAGGAATTGGAAGGCGCCCTGCCTGATTCCCCTTTCGTACTCTGAATCAGCCATTTTATGAGAAAGACCAATCCCACAATGACCAGGACCCAAAATAAAAGCATAAAGACCCCTCCAAACCAGCCCATGCCCCATCCCCCTACCATACCAGGGCCCATGTGCCAGTCGCCGTATCCCCTCCATTGGGCAAGGGCATTCGTCTCAAAGGAAAACAACAAAAGAGACATGGCGACAGAAAAGGTTAAAGGGCAGAGTCTTGAAATTTTCATAAACGTCTCCTTTTTTCCGGGTGACGTCCCACGCATCAGTTACCCATGGAACGTCACACCGCTCATAGACTCTAATACACCGAGCGCATCCATCCGGATCTTTTATCAACGACGATCTTATCAATAAGGGAACCGTCCTTTGTCTGGATCTCGGCCTCAAAGCTCTCTCCTTTATCCTCGATCTTCCCGAGTTTCAGATTGGGATTTCTGGTAGACTGAAGATAATTTTCCAAGAGACCCTTCGCTTCTTTCTCATCCATTGGCTTTTGAGGCTCTTGATATCGAGGGCCCTGGTATCTTTGACCAGGCTGCGGCCCATAATACTGCGGCCCCATCATCCCCGGGCCCATGCCGTATCCCCCGCCCATCCGGCCGTGGCCCATCCCATATCCTCCGCGGGCCAAATCGCCGCCACAGTAGGGGCAGTAGTTCCATCCCTCCGATTGCCCATAGCCATACCCGGGACCCATCATTCCCGGCCCCATTGGCTGGGCAAAGGCTTGGGAAAAACTGAAAGCCGACATAACAAAAAGAATCACTGTCAAAAAGATTATTCTTTTCATGGCGTTACCTCCGTTTTCTTAGGGTTTGCGAATCGGTTGTCCCCAGTGCCAAAGGAAATGTGGAGAGTGTTTTGATAGCAATTATAGCAATTTTTGTTCCGTCCTGGAGAAATTAAGCTAAGAAGTTGTTATTAAACAAGATTTTGACAAGGGGATGGATTGTGTCCCAAGAAAACTGTGGATAATTTATATCCATTTTGAAACCTGGTCAGGGACAGCTTGGGTACTAAGTATCCACGGCTGCTCTGAATTACGAGAATGCGAGTGCGGCCATAGAAAGGAATGCGTGAAGTATTTTTTTCTAGCGTCTGAATTTCAAATTTATCATAAACAGGATGAGAATCGCAAATGATTCGGTCTCCTACATCCAAATCGGTTTAGAAGTTCAGTATCCATTTTGGACATGCCTGAGCGTTGTTCTTTGTTTTTTCACCGTTCAATATTTCCTCTGCATCCTAAAACGTTTCGATGATTTTTCCCTTCTCCACGAAGGCATCAGCAAAATCGTGGGCCGTCTTCAGGGCCTTCATAGCCTCTTCCATTTTTTCATACACGGGGTCGTCCTCACCCAGAGTCCGGCGTGTCTTGTCCAGAACCCTCTGCCCCTCTCTCACATAATCGCCTATTGCCTTCAGGATGTCCTTGCGCTTCTCATGCCTTTCCCGTTCCTGGGCAATTACAGGAAAAAGCCGTTTCACGGAATACTCCACCAAGGCGTCACGGGAAGTCTCAAAGGCCTTGGATACACGATCCAAACTCAAGAGGGTCCTCTTGTTCAACACAAAGGTCTTTTGAATCCGGCCGGGAAGATCGAATTCCATGGTCTGTAACTCTCTGGCCACACGGCTCAGGACCTCTCTGTCCTCAATCAGGTGATCAAAGAGGGACTTTTGCTTAACGCCCAGATGGAGTGAA
>JBMNCO010000037.1:0-2205 GCA_049366815.1 Desulfatiglandales bacterium
CCCCGATGGCCAGGTTAAAATGCCCCACTTGTGGCCAGGTCAAAATGCCCCGGCGACAGAGTTAAGTTAGAGTACTAATCCTGGGTTGAAAGGTCCATGTTTTTTCCTTTTTCATCCTGAAGTTTTCTCTTGTTTTCAGACAGCCTTGCTGCCGCTTCTTTCAGCCGATAGCTTTTTCCCTCGAACTTAAGCAGATGCCCCCGGTGTAGGAGGCGGTCGAGGATTGCCGAGGAAGCGGCATTGTCCCTGAGCAGCTTCCCCCAGTCTTCGATTGGTCTGTTGGAAGTCAGGAGAGTACTTTTCCTTGCCGAGTAGCGGTTGAGGATAATATCGAGCAAATCGTCGGCCGCCTGCTCGGGCACCTTCTTTCGCAGGAACAAGTCGTCGATGATCAACAGGTCTGTTTCCGAGAAGAGTTTATTTACCTTCTTTCGCCGTTTGAGCTGAGAGGCTTCGAAGAGATCCTCGAAGAAGCTGTGGGCTTCGCGGTAGATGACCTTGTATCCGGAGATGATGGCGGCGTTGGCGACAGTCTTTGCAATTCTGCTTTTTCCGGTCCCCGGAGATCCGATAAGTAGTGCGTCATGGCCGTCGCGGATAAACTTTCCGGTCACCAGTTCATAGATTTCCATTTTGGGCAACTTCGGGTTGAAAGCCCAATCGAACTCGGTAAGAGTAGGAAGCTCTTTGAGTCCTGATGCCTTGAAACGGGTTTCGGTGAGGCGGGATTTTCGGTGATCAAGCTCATCCTGTATGAGGCATGCAAACACCTCCGTGAAGGAGGTGCCTTGATTGGCCTGGAGGATCCGGCTTTGGAGGGTGGCGATCATGCCGTGGAGCCGGAGAGCTTTAAGATGCCTTTCGATTTCAGCAATTGACATGTTCATGGGTTTGTCTCCTTTTTCATCCTGTGTTGTGGTTTTGTTCTCAGACGATCCCCTGCCTGCGCAGTGTCTGGATTTGTTCAACTGTCATCTCGGCCGGGTCCTGGCCGGAACCGTCTTTCTGAGCACCACCCGGCACCAGTTTGTCCCAGTCAAATATGTCCACAGCAAAACCTCGCGCTGATAGCCGTTGACATATCTGCTTTGATGCTTTTATTCCTGCCCGATCCCGGTCGAGAAAAAGCACGATCCGAGGCAACCTTACTTTCTCATTCATCCACACCAAGCGCTCGATCTGTTTCTCTGAGATGGCACTTCCCATAAGTGCCACCACATTGCGACAGCCCGCTTCGACGAGTTTTGCCACATCAAAAAACCCTTCGGTCACAATCAGACCGAACTTGTTCGCCTGCCGCCAGGCCTCTTCATCGAGCAGGATCAAGTCCTGATTGTAGAGCTCGAAAGCTTTTCGGAACGGATAGCTCCAGTATTTTCCATCACGCTCTTCCTGCTCCCGGTTCAGTGCACGGCCGGCATGGCTGAGGATAACGGGCTTAAGACCGCCTCCGTTTTCACTCACCCCACGGATCTGGAACACCACCCGGGAGTTCAGAGGAGAGGCTGTCTTTGCCCACGACCGTCCGGGCAAAAACCCGCAACCCAGATACCGGCAGGTGGAAGCCGTGATACCTCTTCGTTGTAGCTCCGGGTGATCCGGTCGCAGATAACGCCGCAGGTCAATGTTGATTGCGGGGTTGGTTTTTCCTTCAGCCTCAGGCCTTGGGTGTTTTTCCGGGGCAGGTCGGCTTTGGGAGTCTTTGATCGTCGAGATTCCCTCTTTGACCATCCACCGGGCGACATCGAGCATTGTCATTTTCAAACCTTGCCGGACAAGAAGCATCTCACGGCAAAACTGCATGATGCCGCCCCCCTTACCGCTGCTGAAGTCCTTGAAGATGTTTTCGGACAGACTCACATGCATCGATGCGTTATCTTCTTGCGTGAAGGGGGACTTGATCCAGATCTCATCATCCCTGCGGCGAGATCTGCCGCCGTCCACTTCAAGGCCGAATGCCTCTATCACCCGAAGCCAGCTCGCCTGCCCCCAGACTTCGGGTAGAGATATGGCTTTTGAATCACAAGACTCTGTGTTGTTCGATTTTCCCGGTGAGACTTCACCTGCTGCGTGCTGCTGCCAGAATGCGGCGTAATCCTCTGCCGGGCGGATCAACGGATGATCCTGGATAAGCCCGGATGTTTCGGTCTTTCTTTCATCTTCCTCCGCCACCATACTTTCCACCATCCGCCTCAGAGCCCTGGA
>JBMNCO010000038.1:0-3590 GCA_049366815.1 Desulfatiglandales bacterium
GGACTGTAATAGACCTCATTTGTTCGTGTATCCCAATCCCAGATGCCGTCGGAGGTTCCCTCGAGGGCCAGTCGAAGGCGTTCTTCGCTGATACGCAAGGCCTCTTCCGTTTGTTTCAGTTCAGCGAAGCGCTGTTCCAACTCCTTGAGGCTCTGCCGCAACTGGGCCGTCATGGCGTTAAAGGCCAGGGCCAGTCGGACCGTTTCTTTCGGTCCCTTCACCGGCGCCTGTAAATCCCTCTCGCCGGCGGCGACCCGGGTCGCCGTCTCCGTCAAACTGATGACCGGTGCTGCCAACCGTCTCGATAGGAACAATCCGAAGACAGCGGCAAAAACGGCCAGGATCAGCGTCATTCCGAAGCTGACCCCAACGCCCTGCAAGATTTCCCTGTAGGCCTCTTTCCAGGGCATTTCGGTGACAACGGCCCAATCAGGTTTCTTCAGTGGGGTACACGTGCCCACCACGGTGGATCCAAGGATTCCCTGGTAGCGGGTCGTCGTGTTGGATATCTCCGGGGAGTCATTTTGAACAAAGTCTGCGACGGCCTCTATATGGGAGACGTTTTCGCCTTTCAACACCCGAGCCGTGTCTCTGAAGGCGAGTAGATTACCTTTTTTGTCGGACACATATATGTATCCCTCTTTACCTACCTGGACCTGATCAACAATGTCCCACATAGACTTCAGGTTGAGTTCGGCAACGAGACTTCCTTTGAATTCGCCGAAGACATTGATCACCGGAACCGTCATGGTCGCCATGGGTTCACTGGTCAACGTCTCAATGTAGACCGGACTGATTGTTCTTTTGGACTGTCCGTTTCGACTCGCCAGGTAATCTTTTATACGGTCCTTGAATTGCCTGGACGCCCCATGGAAAGGCGGGAAGCCAGAGTCAGGATCCGGTCATCGGCATTCAACAGCGCCAATCCCCTGAAAGCCGGCCGAAGTCCCAGCAGGCTCTGCAGGATCCGCGTTTGTTCCAGTTCAGGCATTGCGTCAAGATCGGTCATCCAACTGGTCGTTTCCAGGATGCTGAAGCTTTCGTTGATGAAGTGGTTGATCGTCTTGGCTGCTTCTTGCGCGATGAGTTGTTGCCTGCTGAAAACAGCGGCCTTTTGGGTCCTGAAGTGAAAGATTGTCACTACGCTCACATAGAGAAGTAACACGACCGCACTCAGGGAAAAGAGCGCGGCCGCTAATGTGGTGCTCAACCTGTGTGCCCTTTGAGGCATTTCCGCGGGATTCTTCATCGTCTATTCTTCCCTCTTGTCCCCCTAACGAATGATCTCATCCGCTTGCTTCAACAGTCCTTCAGGGACATTCAGGCCCAGTTCCTGCGCGACCTTGTAGTTGAGCTGAAAATAGCTCTCGGCTGAGACCACCGGGATGGTGCCGGCGGGGATGCCCTTCAAGACCTTGTGGGCCTGTTGGGCGGCAAGCTTGCCAACCGCGATATTGTCAGTTGCCACGCCGAACACTGTTGAATAGCCTTCCAGAGAATAAAGGACGCCTCCGATAGGTATTCTGTGCTGGGACGCGAACTTGCCTATTTTGGGAAAAACCGCAGGCGTTCTCGCCAGGGGTTCTGAGATGAACAAGACGGCGTCAATCCCGATATCGGCCGCATTCGTCCTCTTTTCCAAATCCGCCAGAAGCTCCTCAGCACTGTCGGCAGGCGCTTCAACAAGGGTGACACCGGCCTTCGCGGCCACCGGCCGCAGGGCCGCCAACTGGGGTGGAACGATCAGGACCTTTTTGCTATAAGGGACCCAGATGCGTTTGGCCTGGGGTACCAGCGCATGCAGGATCTCGAAACGCTTGAGGGCCAGGTCCGGGCCGGGATAGCGTACCCCGGTGATATTCCCGCCCGGTTCGGGTATGCTCTTGATGAGATCTGTCCCTTCTATATTGGTCTGGCAAAAGACCACGGATATGTTGGTTCCTTGAGTAATTGTCTTTGCCGCCACGGACACCTCCGAAGGGAATACGAGTATCATGTGTACCCCATCAGAAACAAATTTTCGGAGGATGCGCTCTTCCGCTGATTCGTCGAAATTTGTCATGTGTACATCATAATGGATGTTCTTGCCCTCGGCGTAACCCAACTCGGCCATCTTTTCCTTGAATCCATCCACCGTGGTTTCAAAAACATGGAGTCCGCACAGGATCCCCATCCGCTGAATCTTGGGCTTTTGTTCGCTGCACCCATTGGAGATCAGGATGAGCGCGAGGGCAACCAACAAAATCCAGTGATTCCGAAGCGTTCGCTGTGCCAAAGAATGACGAGGCGGTTGCATGGCAACGACCCTCCTTGCTGCGCTATCTTTAATTTTTCGGCGTTTGCAAAACGGTTGCACCTTTCCCCCAAAGGCACTTGCCGGGAGGCGGATGCCCAAGGGATGACACACAACCGGAAGGTTTTCCGTTCGCACACTTTCGGCCCTGCAGGAGGGTCTGTCCGTCATTAGCAGAACTTCAAAAGGAATGTGTGCCGGGCCGGTTCGCATTTAAGAAGGCGGAATTCTTTATTGCATATTAAATATAGCACATATCAGACAGCAAATCCCAAAGTTCTCCATATGTTAAAAACCACAAATAAGAGATAATACCGCTCTCTCTCCGGAGCCCTACGAGTGAACCTCTCCCTAACATCATCGTCAATGAAGTGAAAGGACATTAGTGATTATAAAGACGGTATCAAAAGATTTGAAGGATTCTTTGAGTTCGATCCTTCCTAAACTTGATTTGGCGTGCTTGTTGGGATAATAGATGTCTTTCCAATGCGGAAATGCCCAGGCACTTTGAGATTGGAGATCTTACCGGTTTTTCATATTTTCTTGACTCATGAAGAGAAAGAAAGGATCGACCCCACAACCTCATGATTCTCTATAACCTGACCATGAACATCCGCAGGACCCTTCCCGAGGCTGAGATCGTGGAGACGGTTCTTCCGCTTTGGCCCGCCCTGAAGCTCTATCTCATCGAGCCGCACAATGTCCAACGGGCCTTTTCACGTAAAGAAATTGCCTTGATCCAGGCAAATCCGCCTTACTGGAGTTTGTGCTGGGCCAGCGGGCATGCCCTGGCACACTTTATTTTTGAAAATAAGAAAATGTTCGAAGGGAAATCCGTGTTGGATTTTGGGACTGGCTCAGGTGTGACGGCCATAGCCGTTGCCCTGGCCGGTGCGCGAAGGGTCACGGCATGTGATGTGGATCAGGATGCAATCGATGCCGCAAGGGCAAACGCCGCACTGAACCGGGTCTATCTGGAAACATCACTATCTCTTGAGAAAATATCCGGAAAAGTCGATATGATCGTTGCCTCGGACATCCTTTATGATCGGGAAAACCTGCCGATTCTCGAGTACTTACTGGATTTCGCGCCGGATATCATCGTCGCAGAATCCCGGGTGAAAACCATCGATGTCCCACCTTATCAAAAGATTGCGGAGATGGAGGCCCGGATGGTGCCCGATCTTGACCCTTTGGATCCCTACAGGCACGTAAAGATCTATCGGGCCCTGCTTTGAAATGGGGGGCAAATCCACGCAGGTTTGGGGGGAAACTCTCATCGGAAAGCGCCTTATCA
>JBMNCO010000039.1:0-1805 GCA_049366815.1 Desulfatiglandales bacterium
CCGGTCAAGATCTATTTCCCGAAGGCTTCCTTCATCATTACGACCGGGAACTTGATGCCCGGAACCAACTACATTGACAAGGGGGCCCCCTTCCTATCTTCTCAGATCGCGGTCGGTTGCCTTCTCAAAATCGTGGATGTGAATGGAAAGTCCCAAAAGCTCACTGTGGAATCAATCGAGGGGACGGTTGCATATTTCCGGGAGACTTTTTCTCAGACTTTTTACGGGCCTATCCGGGCGACCCGGTATGACAACCAGGCCAATTTTGGCATTTATGATTATGAGACCACCCTGAGCGCTGAAGCGGTAGCCGGAAGCAACACACTTCAGATGACAACCTGCAAGGATATTTACCCCAATTTCGTCCTGGCCCTCCGGGATGCAAGCCGAACCCAGGTCGTTACGGTGAAATCGGTCAGCTATTTGGATAAGACTGTCCAGATCACGACTGGATGCAATGGGTTTGCCTCCGGGACAAGGGTCCGTATTTACGACACTGAAAACAGACTGAGCCACCTTGAACCCGGCGGCAGTTTAAAAATCCCGATCAACAGCACCTTGAAGACCAGCCAGAACTATGACGAGATTTTCGGGATCGATTTCGAACTTGATGAGGATGGATATTTGACTCTCGACGGGGGCGATCTGAATGCAGTGTCCGGCCTGGATAACCTGAAGCAGGCTATTCGGCACCGAATAATCTGCCCTTACAAAAGCATCATCGTGCATCCGACTTACGGGTGTGCCTTGCTGGGGGTCATTGGAGAGAAAAACACGCCTTACGTGAATACTCTGGCCAGGGCCACAGTGGTTCAGGCAATGAATATGGAGCCCCGGCTGAACAGGATCACGAAGTTTCAGGCCGAGACAGGCAACGATTCGATCAGTATCGGGCTGACGGCTGAAGTCGTAAACGAAAACACCGAAGTGGACCTCAATTTCGTGATTTAGAGGGGGGAGGGAAATGTTTCAAATAAAGAACTTCGACAGCATCGTGGCATCAATGATCAACAACATAACCTCTGTCAATCCCAATCTGAGCGACTTTAATGTCGGTTCCAAGGTCCGGACTCTTTTGGAATCGGTCGGACACGAAATCGACACCTTTTATCAGGTCCTCCTGAAGGGGCTCTACGAGGCGATTGAGGTGGCTATTTACAAGACGTTTTCTTTCACCCGCCTGGCTGCCTCTGCGTCGAGTGGATATGTGACCTTTACCCGCACCGCGGGCACGACAGGGGTCATAACGATCCCGGCAGGGACTCAGGTGAAAGTCCCGAACAGCAGCATTGTCTATGCGACTTCGGGCCGGGCTTCTTTACTCGAAGGCTCGGACACTGTTGATGTCACGGTCGTTGCGAATGCAACCGGCGCAAGCGGTAACGCCTCGGCGAACACGATTACCGAGATCGTCTCTTCAATATCTGGAATCCAATCGGTCAACAATGCGAGGAGCTTCATAAACGGCCGGAATGAAGAAACGGACAATGAGCGGAAAAACCGGTTTCAGAGGTGGATCCGCTCCCTTGCCAGGGCAACCCGGGATTCCTTGGCTTACGGGGCTTCCCTGGCTGAAGTGATAAGCGAATCAGGAATTGTCGTTGAGCGAGTGGTCGAGGCCGTTGTGCATGAGCCCTGTGTCGATGACACTCCTCCGGGGCCTCCGGGTTATGTGAACGTCTATCTCTGGAATGGAGTCGATGGAGCGAGTTCCGAACTCATTGCAAACGCCAGGGCACTCCTTTACGGCTATGCGGATGAAAGTGGAACCAGGGTCGCAGGCTGGAAAGGCGCCGGGGTCATTG
>JBMNCO010000040.1:0-3899 GCA_049366815.1 Desulfatiglandales bacterium
GATTCAAACGCTCTGAGTTTCCTATGATCACGCATGTTCCCTTCCTGCGACACCTAACGGCCTAAATGCCTACAGCCTATCTAGCTGAGTAGTTACAAATTTTCTTGTGAAGTTTGAAAGCGCGGTGTGGGCCTGTGGATGCATCGGTTTGATCCGCAAAATTGAGAACAGGTAAACACATTTACTCACATTTTTCAATCAATTCTGCCAAGGGTTCTTAAGGTGATTATCCCTATCAACTCCAAAGAAATTCCCTGCGGTTTTGACCTTATCTGTCAATACCCGATGATACAGTCTATCCGAAATGATGATTGAGAGACGATTTTTTTGACGAAAATGCCTTGCAAAAATGACAGTCAACTGTTATTATAAAACGCATGGGGCAGAAAAAATACACCATCGAAGACCTTTGTGAGTTTACTGGATATACCAGGAGAACAATAAGATACTATATTCATGAGGGCCTTCTTGATCCACCGGCCGGGAGAGGCCGGGGAGGATTTTATTTTGACAGTCATTTGAAAAGATTAGAGGAAATCAGATCATTCCAGGAAAAGGGCTTGAAGCTTACGGCTATCCTTGAGGCCCTCAAAAAAGGCAGGACACCGGAATTGTCGGGTTTGAGGGAGTTATGGGTCAAATATCGCGTTGATGAAGGCATTGAGATCCATATCAGCCGGGATCTGGAAGAGAAGAAGCGGAGGGAGATTGCAGAAATTATACGCCTTACAAGGTCAATCCTGGGGTCGGAAGGGGGAGAAAATGAATGAAACATATGGTCTTTTGTCATGCGTGTCCGGCACTGTTCCCCTGGTGGGAGTGAAGGCTGAAGGGGACATCCTGGGGCGTGGGGCCAGGGTCAAGGTGTCCCAGAGGTTCAGGAATCAGGAAAAAAAGGCAATAGAAGCGGTGTACAAATTCCCGTTGCCGGAGGCCGCGGCCGTATGCGGCTTCAGGGCGGTGATCGACGGGAAAGAAATCCGGGGGCAGGTGGAAGAGCGGGACAGGGCCTTTGAGCTGTATGATGATGCCCTTTCAAGGGGAGACGGGGGGTACCTCCTGGATGAAGAAAGGCCCAATATTTTTACCCTCTCCGTGGGTAACCTCAATCCGGGCACCGAAGTCATGGTCGAAACTGAATATGTCACCCTTCTGGACATGGAAGGCCGTGAGGTGCGCTTTTCCCTGCCGACAACCATCTCCCCGCGATACATCCCCGAGGGCATGGAGGAAGAGGGCGGCATCCCGGAGAGCGGCAGAGTGCATCCTCCCTATGCAGACAGCGTCCCCTATGGACTTTCCATCTCCCTCCATATCCACAACGGCCGCCTTTTGAAATCCATTGATTCCCCCAGCCATCCCGTCAGGGTGGGGCATCTCAAGGGAGACCCCGTAGAGGTCACCTTTTCAGCGCAGTCGGTCAGGATGGACAGGGATTTTATCCTGAACGTGGAATACGAGGAGTCTTCTGCCTCCATGGCGTATCGACACCGAGTTGGACGGGAAACCTTTTTTCAACTGGATCTTTTCTTGGACAGCGACCCCGAAGGAATGAAGGGTTCAACGGCACAGGACCACAAGGATGCGATGAAGGAAATCATCTTCCTGCTCGACTGCTCCGGCTCCATGTCGGGAGATTCGATTCAGGAGGCGAAAAAGGCCCTGGAGATATGCCTGAGGGGGCTTGAGCCGAAGACCGCCTTCACCATCTATTGTTTTGGATCCGGCTATCACCGCCTCTTCAACAGACCTGGGAAATACAGCGAGGCGAGCCTCAAAAAGGGATTGGCGTATCTCAGAAAGGCGGATGCCGATCTGGGCGGAACTGAAATCATGAACCCCCTCAAGGAGATCTTTGCCACACGGAAGACGGAGGGAGAGACCGAAAGGAATATCGTGCTTCTGACGGATGGAGAGGTGGGCAATGAAGAGGAGATCTTCGAGCTTGTAGCCGAAAATCAGGAATCGACCAGGGTCTTTTCTATTGGCATCGGGGCCGGTTGCAACGAATATTTTATCAAAGGGCTCTCAAGGGTCGGCAGGGGGGCCTCTGAATTCATTTACCCGGGAGAACGCATTGAACCAAAGGTCTTGAGGCTGTTTGGCAAGATCATGCAGAAAGGCCTGGATAACCCTTTGATCCACTGGGGTGAAGGCGCCCTGGAGCAGGCACCGGCGGCCCCTGTCATCTTCCTTGACAGCCCGGTGACGGTGTTTGCCCGATTTGAAGACCAGGACTTTTCAACTGAACAGATCACCGTCAAGGGGCGTGTGAACGGTGAGGACAGGGAATGGGTGATCCCTATGGCCGAAACCCGTGATTCAGGTGTTCCCGTTCCCATCCTGTGGGCCGGAGAAAGGATCAGGGACCTTGAGGAAAGGGGCGGGGCACCGGGTGAGAGAGGATCAAGACAGAAGGAAAGGAAAGGGGATCAACGGAAAGAGGCCGTTCTGGAACTTTCAAAGGCATACAATATCCTTTCCAGGAGCACCAGCTATGTGGCCGTAGAAGCAAGAGAAGAAAAGGATAAGGCGACCGGAGAACTTGTTCTCAGAAAGATTCCGGTTGCCGTCACCATGGGCTGGCACGGGATGGGAAGTGTGTTTGGTCTTCTGCGGGCCAAGGCGATGTATAGTATGGCCCCTCCTGGTGCGTTGGTGTGCGAGACCCAGTTTATGCCCGCCGAAATGAGCTTCGACCGGTCTGCCGATGCCGAGGCCGATTATGGGGTGTTTTACAATCCGGAAGTCGCAGATGAGAGCAGGACAGACATCGTTCTTGGGATTTTGTCCCTCCAAAAGGCTGAGGGGGGCATGGAACTGGACGAGGAGGTCTCGCAAAATCTCGGACTTGACCATGATCAGATTGCGAAAATCGCCCTCGAGATTGAAGTGGACACAGAGGTAGACAGATTCCTGCTTGTCTCAACGGCCATTGTCATCCAGACCCTGGAGATACGCTTTGCCTCGGAACGTGAAACCTGGGCAGGGGTCATACGAAAAAGCAGGGACTGGATCACGAGGGTGTTAGAGGAGGGAAAACCAAGGATACACGGGGGCGATCTCATGACCTGGGCCGAAGAATTTGTTCGAGACAATGTTTTGACTGAACAAGACACGTGTATCACAAGGATGAAACGGACATGAAGACTCTGATTGATCTGGCGATTGAGACGGCCGTAAAGGCGCATCGGAATCAGGTTCGAAAAGGAACCGATATTCCTTACATTACGCATCCTCTTGCCGTGGGTATTATTCTTGCGAAGGCGGGCTGTTCCGATGAGGTGATTGCGGCCGGGATTCTTCACGACACGGTGGAAGACACCGCAGTGACCTTGGAGGAACTCCAGGAGACATTTGGGGAAAAGGTGTCGATGATCGTGAAAGGGGCCTCGGAGCCGGATAAATCATTGCCATGGGAAGATCGCAAGCGTCATACGCAGGCTTTTCTGAAAGAGGCGTCCCCGGAGGTCAAGTTTGTGGCGCTGGCGGACAAACTGCACAACATAAGGGCCATTGCTTCAGACTATTTGGAGCTGGGAGAAGGCCTCTGGGAGAGGTTCAACAGCGGTAGGGGGGCACAGCAGTGGTATTATAAAAGCCTGGTGCAGGCCCTGCGTGACGATTCTGCCGGGGAGGCCTATCAATGCCTCCATATGCAGTTCGCTCAGGTGGTCGGAGAGGTTTTCGATGAGGATTGTGATTATGGATAAGGCCGGGAGGATAATTTGCGGCCAGGCTGTCAAGGAGCCTCCGGGCGGAAGATCCACTCAGCAAGGTCCACAAAAACATTGCAGAAGGATAAAGGATTTTAGTTGGTGAAAATGCAACTTAGGGTTGATTTATGGAATGTTTTTTTATATTTTGCCTGAAATGGTGTAAATGATTAAAAACAGGCT
>JBMNCO010000041.1:0-21175 GCA_049366815.1 Desulfatiglandales bacterium
ATTCGAGAAGGCGGACGGACCGTAGGTGCCGGAGTGATCAGTGAAATATTGGAATGAAATACGCATGGCCGGGACTGAATAGGAAAGGGAGGGAATGAGCAAGTTGATCACAAAACAGAAGATTCGAATTCGGCTTAAAGCCTATGACCACAAGCTTTTGGACCAGTCGGCCATGGAAATCGTAGAAACCGCCAAGGAGACTGGTGCAAAGATTGCCGGACCGATCCCACTCCCCACAGTAATCAACAAATACTGTGTCCTGCGGTCCCCACATGTAGATAAGAAGTCAAGAGAGCAATTTGAAATTCGGACCCACAAGAGACTTTTGGATATTTTGGAACCAACACAGCAGACAGTGGATGCCCTCATGAAACTTGACCTTGCTGCAGGTGTCGATGTGGAGATCAAACTGTAAAACGTATGGAGCTAGAGTTTTATGGCCAAGATGATTTTTGGAAAGAAATTGGGCATGACACGGTATTTCCTGGATGAGGGAAGAAGCTTTCCCGTGACAATTGTGAAAACATGGCCCTGCGTGGTGATTCAGAAGAAGACAAAAGCCAGAGATGGGTATGAGGCGATTCAGGTCGGCTTTGAAGTGCAGAGTGAGAAGCGCATGAAAAAGCCCCAACTGGGCCACTTCAAGGCCGCAGGTGATCGGTGTTTTAAGCACTTGAGAGAAATAAGGGTTGAAAACGCCGATAGTTTTGAACTTGGCCAGGAGATAAATGCGGATATCTTTGACATAGGTGATCTTGTAAGGGTTGCAGGGCGCAGTAAGGGCCGTGGCTTCAGCGGTGTCGTAAAGAGATGGGGTTTTGCGGGCGGTAAGGACACCCACGGATGTCGATCTCACAGGGTGCCGGGATCAATAGGTATGAGTGCAACCCCTGGGCGTGTCGCCAAGGGAAAGAAGCTTCCTGGGCGAATGGGATTTCAGAAGATAACCGTTAAAAATCTCAAGATTCTCGATATAAGACCGGATATGGATGTTATCGCAGTAAAAGGCGCCGTGCCCGGAAGTCGAGACACGATTATCGAGATCAGCAAGATTTGAAGACGGCAAGGAAAAATTTATATCGCGGTTGTCTGTTTTATAATTCAAAGCTAAAGAATCAGGGCGGGTAAAATGGCCGTTATTGATGTATATAACCTTCAAAGGGAAAAAATTCATCAAATAGAGCTGAAGGATGATGTCTTCAAGGTAACGATCAAGAAAGACATCCTTCATCAAGTCGTAGTGGCTCAATTGAATGGACGCAGATCCGGGAACGCTTCGACAAAGACCCGTTCCGAAGTCAAGGCTTCCGGGACAAAGCTCTATCGTCAAAAGGGAACTGGAAGGGCAAGGGCCGGTGGTGCCGGCTCCCCCACGCGGAGAGGCGGCGGGGTGGCTCTTGGTCCGAAACCGCGCAAATATGAGCATAAAGTCGGGAAGAAGGTTCGGAAGGCAGCGCTCTGCATGGCGTTGACCGATAAATTCGAAAGCGAACAACTCGTGGTTATCGACGACTTCGGTTTTCCGGAAATAAAGACGAAAAATTTTGTTCAAGTCATGAAAAACTTTGAGGTAAAAAAGGCGCTCATCGTGACCGAAGACAAGAATGAAAATCTCGAAAAATCCTCCAAGAACGTCCCCTGGGTAAAGGTCATGCGGAGGGAAGGGCTAAACGTTTACGATCTGCTGACTCATGATTATCTGTTTCTGGAACAATCGGCTGTCAATAGAATTGAGGAGGCGTTGGTTTCCTGATGGATGTATATAAAGTGATAAAGAAGCCTCACGTCACAGAGAAGGCCACACTGCAAAAAAACCAGTCTAATCAAGTGACTTTCGAGGTGCACAAGAAAGCCAACAAGATTGAGATAAGACGCGCTGTGGAAAGCCTGTTCAAGATCAAAGTGGTGGACGTGAAGACGATGAATATCGAGGGAAAGAAGCGCCGGGTCGGGAAGACAACGGGAAAACGGCCTAATTGGAAGAAGGCCATTGTCAGACTTGCCCCAGGTGAAAACATTGAATTTTTCGAAGGGATGTAGTGGCATGCCGAGGGCATGCTTATCAAGGTAGAGCGGGAGTTTAGGGGAGACAACAATGGCGATCAAGAGTTATAAGCCGACCTCAGCCGGTAGAAGATTTCAGACCTGCACGACGTTTGAGGAAATTACACGGAACGAGCCTGAAAAAAAATTATTGAAGCCGATTAAGAAGTCGGGCGGCAGGAATACCTTTGGGCGGATTACAAGCAGACACCGTGGCGGAGGGCACAAGCGGCGATACAGGATCATTGATTTCAAGCGGGACAAGGATGGTGTGGCCGCTCGTGTGGCAAGTATAGAATATGACCCGAACCGCTCATCGAATATCGCCTTGTTGCACTATGAAGACGGGGAAAAAAGATATATATTGGCGCCTTTAGGCCTGAATGTTGGAGACAGACTGATCTCCGGGGAAGAGGTTGAAATCAGAACGGGAAATGCTGCACGGCTTAAAAACATTCCGCTGGGGACCCCGATTCATAACGTCGAATTGCACATAGGACATGGTGGGCAGATCGCCAGGGGGGCCGGTAGCCATGCACAATTGATGGCCAAAGAGGGAAAATATGCATTTGTGAAGATCCCGTCCGGTGAGGTTCGTATGGTGTCCCTGGAATGCAAGGCTACCATTGGACAAGTGGGAAATCTGGAATACGAAAAGCAGAGCATTGGCAAGGCGGGAAGGAATCGCTGGAGAGGAAAGAGGCCCCGGGTCAGGGGAGTGGCTATGAACCCCGTGGACCATCCGCATGGAGGCGGCGAAGGAAAATCATCGGGAGGACGGCATCCCGTAACGCCGTGGGGTGTCCCGACTAAGGGGTATAAAACCCGGGGCAAAAAGTCGAGCGACAAGCTTATTGTCAAGAAAAGATCATAATTCGATGTAGATCGTATTGAGTACCTTTTTGTAAGTAACGCAATAAATATTGACAGGAGAAAGAGTTTTGCCTCGATCACTGAAAAAGGGACCTTTTGTCGACGAACACCTTTTAAAAAAGGTTAGAGTTTCTGAAGAGACCGCGAGCCGAAAGATTATAAAGACCTGGTCAAGGAGATCAACCATACTACCGGAATTTATCGGTGTGACCTTTGCGGTGCATAACGGAAAAAAGTTTTTGCCGGTCTTTGTGACGGAAGACATGGTCGGACACAAGCTCGGTGAATTCGCCCCTACGAGGACGTTTTATAGTCATGCCGGCGACAAAAAATCGAGATTGAAGGGGGCCAAGAAATAATGGAAGCCAGAGCCGTTGCAAAATACGTCAGGATATCCGCCCGAAAGGCCAGGATCATTATGGACGAGGTTCGGGGAAAAAGGGTTGATGAGGCGATCAATATGCTCTCTTTCTCACCGCAGAAAGGGGCATTCATATTGAAAAAACTGATCCATTCGGCCGTGGCAAACGCTGAGGCCAATGATAATGTTGATGTCGACACCCTGTATATCAAGCGGATATTTGCCGACGAGGGACCGACGCTGAAGAGATTTCGACCCAGGGCCATGGGCAGGGCATCACGTATCAGGAAGAGGACAAGCCATCTGACGGTTGTAGTAGGATGAAAGTTCATCAAAAACGTCAGAATATTGAGGGTTTAATCGTTCACCAAGACAAATAGGCGGGATGGAGGTTAATATTGGGACAAAAGGTAAATCCAATCGGCTTCAGGTTGGGAGTCCATAGGGACTGGAACTCCAGGTGGTTTGCCGGGAAAGAGTACAGTGGCTTTGTCTTGGAAGACCATAATATCCGGGTTTTTTTAAAGAAGAGACTTTTTCAGGCCGGTGTGTCGAAGATTGAGATCGAGAGGGCGGCCAGTAAGGTGAGAATAAAGATCCACACGGCAAGGCCTGGCCTGGTGATCGGGAAAAAGGGCATCGAGATAGAAAACCTGAAAAGGGATCTTGAGAAAAAGATCAAGAGAGATGTCATCATTGATATTCAGGAAGTGAGAAAGCCGGAGGTCGACGCGCAGTTAATTGCGGAAGGTATTGCCATGCAATTGGTCAGGCGTGTTGCCTTTCGGAGGGCCATGAAAAAGAGTGTGAGTTCTGCTCTTCGTTTCGGGGCGCTTGGAATAAAGATCGCTTGTAGTGGCCGGCTTGGGGGCGCTGAGATGGCTCGAAGAGAGTGGTACAGGCGGGGAAGAGTGCCGTTTCATACCATTCGCGCGGATATTGATTATGGATTTGCGGAGGCCTTTACAACCTACGGCGTGGTTGGGATTAAAGTGTCCATATTTAAAGGAGAGATTCTGCCAGACAGAAAAGGTTAGATTTCGTTATGCTGAGCCCAAAAAAGGTAAAATATAGAAAAAAGCAAAGAGGTCGGATGAAGGGGAGTGCCCTACACAAGGGGGGCACTCTTGAGTTCGGAGAATATGGCCTTCAGGCCCTTGAATGCGGCTATATGAGCGCTCAACAAATAGAGGCGGCTCGTGTTGCCATTACACGGCATGTGCGGCGTGGCGGAAAAATCTGGATTCGGGTGTTTCCTGATAAGCCGATTACCAAAAAGCCGGCAGAAACGCGTATGGGAAAAGGGAAAGGGGCACCGGAGGGATGGGTTGCGGTCATCAAGCCGGGTAGAATGCTCTATGAGATGGAAGGCGTCGGCAAAACGGTGGCTGAAGAGGCCTTTCGACTGGCAGGTCATAAGCTTCCCTTTCCGACCCGTTTTGTCACCAGAGGAGTGTAACCGTGAAGGCGAAAGAGCTTCGTGATTTGAGTGCAGATGAATTGAAAGAGAAAGAAAAGGAACTGAGCCAAGAGTTATTTAACTTGAGGTTCCAGAAGGCAACGGGTCAATTGGGTAATACTGCGATGCTGATGAAAACTCGAAGAAGCCTTGCACGTGTCAAGACTGTTTTAAGGGAATCAGAAATCTCCGGTGTGAATATGGAAAAGAGGGCGGAATGAAAGAAAGGGGCGTAAGGAAAAGGCTGATCGGGGTCGTTGTGGGTAACAGCATGGACAAGACTGCTGTGGTGAGTGTCGGTCGCTTAAAAAAGCACAAGGCGTACAAAAAATATGTCCGAGAACAGAAGAAATACATGGCCCATGATCCTTACAATAAGTGCCAAATCGGAGACAAGGTCAGGCTGATCGAGACAAGACCCATGAGCAAAACGAAAAGATGGCAGGTCACAGAAATTCTTGAGACAGCGAACCAATGATTTGTTTTAATGCATAATCGTACTCACCGGAGCATGAGAAATGATACAGACAGAAACTAGGCTGAGGGTGGCTGACAACTCTGGCGCAAAGTTATTACTCTGCATAAAGGTTCTTGGAGGATCAAAGAGGAGATACGCCCGTGTCGGAGATATCGTGGTGGTTTCCGTTAAAGAAGCCATGCCGAATTCCAAGGTGAAAAAGGGTGATGTCATGAAGGCGGTCATCGTGAGGACAGTGAAGGAGATCGCAAGGCGGGACGGATCCTATATCAAATTCGATGACAACTCAGCCGTGCTTATAAATCAGAACCGTGAACCAATCGGCACGAGGATTTTTGGACCTGTTGCAAGGGAGCTGCGGGCAAAAAATTTTATGAAAATTATCTCTCTGGCTCCTGAGGTGCTTTGACCGATTTCAGGCGTTGTGCGGATATGGGAGTGTAAAAGGTGCGGGAAAAACATCCGTTAATTAAAAAAAACGATAAAGTCATGGTCCTGGCCGGAAGAGAAAGGGGCAAGATCGGCGCCGTTCTCAGAGTCGAGGCCGAAAAACAGCGTGCGATTGTTGAAAAAGTCAACATGGTAAAGAGGCATTCGCGTCCGAGTGCGAAAAATGCACAGGGCGGAATTGTGGAGAAAGAAGCTTCGCTGCATATCTCCAACCTTATGCTCGTATGTAACAGGTGCGCCGAGCCGACCAGAATCGGAAAGAAGGTTCTGGAGGACGGATCCAAGGTCAGGGTTTGCAGGAAGTGCGGTGAGCTGATCGATTCATAAGGCCTGAGAAGAGGACCTTGGAAACGCCGCAGAGAGATTACATGCCGCTGGATTTAAAGCCGGTTTGATCGTGGGGGAGGCTGTATTGTCGCGATTAAGAGAAAAATACGAAAATGAAATTGTGCCTGCCATGATGCAGGAATTTGGATACAAGAGTATCATGGCGGTACCACGGTTGAAGAAGGTGGTCTTGAATATGGGAATGGGTGAGGCCATTTTCAATATCAAGGTTCTCGACAAGAGTGTAGAGGAATTGACGCAAATTGCCGGGCAAAAGGCCGTAATCACGAAGGCCAAGAGGTCAATCGCCAGCTTTAAGCTCCGCGAAGGAATGCCGATCGGGTGCATGGTGACCTTGCGGCACAACCGAATGTATGAGTTTCTTGATAAGTTGTTCAACGTGGCACTGCCCAGGGTAAGGGATTTTCGAGGAATATCCGGAAAGATTTTTGACGGTAGGGGGAATTGTACGATCGGAATCAAGGAACAGATCATCTTTCCTGAAATCGATTACGATAAGATCGACAAGATAAATGGTTTAAACATCAGCATTACTACGAGCGGAAAGAGCGACGAAGAAGGGTACTTTCTTCTGGAAAAATTGGGAATGCCTTTTAAACGCTGACAGGGAGGATATCTTGGCAAAAAAGTCTCTCATTGCTAAGTCCAAAAGAAAGCAAAAGTTTTCATCTCGGCAATATAACCGGTGTCCAATATGCGGGAGGCCGAGAGCTTATTTGAGAAAGTTCGGTCTGTGCAGGATCTGTTTCCGGAACATGGCCCTGAGGGGGGAAATTCCCGGGGTCATGAAGTCAAGCTGGTAAAGTACACCGAATAAAATGCCTTAAGGAGTCATTTATATGAGTATGAGCGATCCCATCGCTGATATGCTGACGAGAATCCGGAATGGTATCATCGCATCTTTTGAGACGGTGGATATCCCGAATTCCAGAACAAAGGTCAGCTTGGCGAATATTCTCAAGTCTGAAGGATTCATAAAGAACTATAAGGTCGTCACACAGGAAAAGCATGGAATTATAAGGATTTATCTGAAATATAATGACAAAGGCGAATGTGTGATCGTGGGATTGAAGAGGATCAGCAAACCCAGCTGTCGCGTTTATACGAAGAGTGACAGTATTCCACAGGTGCTCAATGGATATGGTATTAACATCCTGTCCACCTCAAAAGGCATGATGACCGACAAGCAGGCCAGAAAACTGGGAGTTGGTGGCGAGATTATCTGCGCTGTGTGGTAGGGGCCATGATGAACGGCCTGGTTTGATGAGGGCGCTGTTGGATTTTAAACGGTTGGAGGATATAAATGTCACGCATAGGCAAAAAGCCTATTCCCATACCAAAGGGTGTCAAGATCGATTTTGCGGGTGATAATTTGTCCATCAAAGGGCCACTCGGGGAATTGAAGAGAAAAATCGATGCCCGTGTGAATATCCTTGAAGAGGATGAACAACTTATCATTTCTACTGAAGGTGGGGAAAAGGAAGACGGAGCCCTGCATGGACTTTACAGGGCGCTGATCGCAAACATGGTTAAGGGAGTCAGCCAAGGGTTCGAGAGAGCGCTTGACATTGTCGGGGTTGGATACAGGGCTGAACTTTCCGGGCGGATCGCCACGCTGCATCTGGGGTATTCACACCCGATCAATTTTGAACTGCCGGATGGGATAGATGCGGAGATTGACCGGACAAAGATCAAACTCAAGGGGATTGACAAGGAAGAAATCGGAAGGACAGCTGCGAAGATTAGGAGCTTTCGGCCTCCTGAACCGTATAAGGGCAAAGGCATAAAATATGCGGAAGAGGTGATCAGGAGAAAGGCCGGAAAGACTGGAGCGAAGTAAGTGTACCACTTGGATATCTCATTTTATTGTGGTCATATTTTATCAGTTAGGTCTAATACATGGGAACCATAAGCAGAGCAGAGGCGAGGCAAAGGCGGCAGAAAAGGGTCAGGAAGAAAGTGCACGGTACTTCCATCCGGCCTAGATTGTGCGTCTTTCGAAGTTCAAGACACATCTACGCTCAAATCATTGATGATGAAAAAGCAAGTACCATCGTTGATGCTTCATCGCTGTCTAAGGAAATTCTCCCAGTGATTAAAGGCAGGGGAGGGAACAGAGAGGGGGCAGCCGTCATCGGTGAATGGATTGCGAAGAGGGCACTTGAGAAGGGCATAGAAAAGGTCGTTTTTGATAGAAACGGCTTCTTGTATCATGGGCGGATCAAAGCCCTTGCAGAGGCCGCCAGAGATCATGGCCTGGAATTTTAGGGATGCACAAACCCAAGTAAATTTGAGAGCACAAAGTGTCGAGGGAGTGGCCATTGCATAGAGAAGAGGAAGAAATTCAGTTTATTGAGAAGGTGGTTCATATTAATCGAGTGGCTAAAGTTGTCAAAGGTGGAAGGCGGTTCAGCTTTAGCGCGATTGTCGTCGTCGGGGACGGAAAGGGCATGATTGGTGGAGGTCTCGGCAAGGCAAATGAAGTCCCGGAGGCCATTCGCAAGGGTGTTGAGAAGGCTCGAAAAAATATGAAAGAGGTGCCGGTCGTTGATGGCACCATCCCTCACGAAATCATTGGAAGATGGGGTGCAGGCAAGGTATTGTTGAAGCCGGCAGGCCCTGGTACCGGTGTGATAGCCGGAGGAGCTGTCAGGGCTGTGTTGGAGGCGGCGGGCGTTCAGAACATTCTGACGAAATGTCTGGGATCCCACAATTCCCACAATCTGGTAAAGGCCACGTTGAGGGGCCTCGGTGACCTGCGGCATCCTGAGGCAATAGCCCGTGGAAGAAGCAAGGGTGTTGATGAACTTAGGCAGTGAATTCGCCAGTCCTTACAATAAAAGAGCACATAAGATGGTAGATACGGTAAAAGTAACACTCGTTAAGAGCGGCATAGGAAAGAACAAGAAAATTCGTCAGACTCTGACCGGCCTTGGTTTAACCAGACTGAATAAAACGGTCGTCCTTAAGAACACGCCCGCAATCAGAGGGATGATAAACAAGGTCATCTTTATGGTAAGGGTTGATAAATAGGCAGCTAAGGAAAAGGACATGATTGGAATCCATGATCTATCACCGTCTGAAGGTTCAAGACGAAAGAGAAAGAGAGTTGGGCGAGGACCCGGATCAGGGCACGGAAAGACTTCTTGTCGAGGACACAAAGGACAAAAAGCGCGATCAGGTGGTGCTGTGGCACGGGGGTTTGAAGGGGGTCAGATGCCCCTCCAAAGACGAGTTCCGAAGCGAGGGTTTAATAACATCTTTAAAAAGACCTATGCCTTGATCAATCTGAGAGATCTGGAACAGTTTGAGGCAGACAGCACATTGGATGCAAAGACCCTGAAAGAGGCCGGACTTGTCAAAAGGGTTCAGGATGGTATCAAACTTCTCGGGCAGGGCGAGGTATCGCATCCGCTTCGTGTGAAGGTAAATAAGGCCAGCCGGACTGCTGTAGAAAAAATTGAAGCGGCCGGTGGGAGCGTTGAACTCGTTTGACCGAAATGATTTGAGGCGGATATATCTCTGCCGATCCGAATCATCGCATGGAAGCCCTTGGAAATTATCCCCGCGGAAATGACACATCATTGGAGCGAAAGTAATGATTAGCGGCGTTCAAAACATTACTAAAATTCCAGAACTGAAAAAGAGAATAATATTTACTTTTCTCATGTTGGCCGTCTATCGTTTAGGTTGCCATATTCCCACGCCCGGGATTGACGGTGCTGCGCTGGCCGCCTTTTTCAGTGAACGGCAAGGGACATTGTTCGGGCTTTTCGACATGTTTTCCGGTGGGGCCCTGAGCCAAATGTCCGTCATGGCTTTGGGAATCATGCCATACATCAGCGCTTCCATCATTCTTGAGCTTTTGACCGTCGTCATTCCCTACCTGGAAAAACTCAAGAAGGAGGGTGAACAGGGGCGGAAAAAAATTACGCAGTATACACGATATGGAACGGTTATCCTCAGTATCATTCAGGGTTTCGGTATCGCTATAGGACTCGAGCAAATGAGCAGCCCCGGCGGGGTCATGATCGTTCCAGTCGGTGGCTGGGGATTTCGTTTACTTACGGTTATCACGCTTACGGCCGGTACGGCATTTCTGATGTGGCTTGGGGAGCAGATCACGGAGAGGGGGATCGGAAACGGTATCTCTCTGATCATTTTTGCGGGTATCGTCGCGCGTTTTCCTATTGCCGTGATGAATACCTTCAGGCTTATGGATGCAGGACAGATCACCCCATTTTTCATGGCGCTGCTCTTGGCGTTGATGATTGCGGTCGTTGGGTTTATTGTTTTTATCGAGCGGGGACAGAGAAGGATACCTGTACAATACGCCAAAAGGGTCGTCGGGAGAAAAATGTACGGCGGACAGAGCACACATCTGCCCTTGAAGGTGAATACGGCCGGCGTGATCCCTCCGATATTCGCATCATCGATTATCATGTTTCCGGCAACCATCGCCAACTTCATAAATGTCAATTCGATTCCGTGGATGCAGACGGTCGTGAATTTTCTGTCGCCGGGCCATGTTGTTTACATCATGATCTACGTGATGTTCATCATTTTCTTTTGTTACTTTTACACCGCCGTTCATTTTAATCCCGTTGACGTCGCGGACAATATGAAGAAATACGGTGGTTTTATTCCCGGCATAAGGCCCGGAAAGAACACAGCCGAGTACATTGACAGGGTGCTGACACGAATCACTTTCAGCGGAGCAATATATATATCGGCCGTGTGTGTATTGCCTGAGATACTGATTTACAGGCTCAACGTACCGTTTTATTTTGGAGGAACGGCCCTGCTTATCGTGGTCGGGGTGGCCATGGACACCTCAAATCAGATTGAGTCTCACATGTTGACCCGACACTATGAGGGATTCATGAAGAAGGGGCTTGGCAGGGTGGTTCGATAATATTCAAATGAATGGTTTCGCAGTGAACGAATATCTTGGAACAAGAATGTGATGGCAAAAGAAGAAACCATTTCTGTCGAAGGTACTGTGGTAGAGACATTGCCAAACGCCATGTTCAGGGTTGAACTTGAAAACGGTCATCGGGTGTTGGCGCATATCTCGGGGAAAATGAGGATGCATTTCATAAAGATACTTCCTGGTGACAAGGTTTCCGTGGAACTTTCTCCCTATGATCTCACGAGAGGGAGAATCACGTACAGAGGGAAATAAACCATAACTTGGGTTAGGATAAAACTGTCATGAAGGTTAGAGCATCAGTCAAGAAGATCTGTAAAAAGTGTAAAATCATCAAACGAAAGGGTGTCCTCCGCATCATCTGTGAAAACCCGCGTCACAAGCAGCGGCAGGGTTAGGCGGTCAAGAGGAGAGATGAAATGCCTTGGGTGAATGACAGCTATTCATTAAAGAAAGGGAGCTTAGTTTGGCACGTATAGCAGGGGTAGATTTACCGAGAGGGAAAAGGATAGAGATCGCCTTGACATATATCTATGGGCTCGGCAGGACCAGTTCCCAAAAAATACTCAGTGAAGCCGGTGTGGACTGGGATCTCAAATCTGATGATCTAACTGAAGGACAGATTACCGGAATCCGAAAAATCATCGATGAGAAATTTAAGGTTGAAGGGGATCTCAGAAGAGAGATCTCCATGAACATCAAGAGGTTGATGGATTTAGGCGTCTACAGGGGATTGAGGCATAGGCGGGGCTTGCCGGTCAGGGGACAGCGAACAAGCACGAATGCCAGGACCAGGAAGGGTCCGCGTAGGGCTGTAATGAGCAAACGAAAGAAATAAGGACCCAAGGATAGGATATGGTAAAGAAAACAAAAAAGGGATCACGAGTCAAAAAGGAGAAAAAGAATATTCCAAATGGAATTATTCATATCCAATCGACCTTTAACAACACGATCATCACCATCACCGATCTCGGCGGGAATGTGGTTGCCGCATCAACCGCCGGAAGGCAGGGCTTCAAAGGGTCAAGGAAGAGTACGCCTTTTGCCGCCCAGCTTGCTGCTCAGGATGCCCTGAGGCAGGCCATGGAACATGGAATGCGATCCGCTGAAGTCAGGGTCAAGGGGCCCGGCGTTGGGCGGGAGGCCGCGATCAGGGCCTTGCAGACCGATGGCTTCACAGTGACTGTGATTAGAGATGTCACCCCCATTCCCCATAACGGGTGCAGGCCTCCGAAGCGGCGGAGGGTTTAGGAGAAAACCTATCGGTCTCATACGCTCTATGAGCTTTTTCGACCGGGTTGCTCTGGACACGAGGTACGGAGTGAAGGTGTGACAGGAATGAAATGTTTTTATCATATGAGGAGGGCCTGATTTGGCCAGATACACTGGTGCTTCATGTAGGCTATGCCGTCGAGAAAATCTAAAGCTGTTTCTAAAGGGCGATCGTTGCTACGGCGATAAGTGCGCCTTCGAGAGGAGGCAGTACGCTCCCGGGCAACATGGGCAACGACGAGGCGGAAAGTTTTCAGATTACCAATCGCAGCTTAGGGAAAAACAAAAGGTTAAGCGTATTTACGGTGTACTTGAAAAGCAATTCCGAAAATATTATTATCGAGCGGAAAAACAAAAAGGAATAACCGGGACAAATTTGTTGCTCCTGCTGGAGTGCAGACTTGACAGCATTGTATATAGAATGGGGTTCGCTGCATCGAGGAGTCAGGCAAGACAATTTATCCGACATGGTGCGATTGTGGTTAATGACAAAAAGGTCAATATTCCGTCCTATCAGGTCAAAGTCGGAGATGTGGTCCAGGTGAAGGAGAGCAGCCGAGAGGTGACAGCCATATCCGAGGCTATTGACACTGTTGTACGAAGAGGTATTCCTGACTGGATTGAGGTTGAGAAGGAAAAGTTTCTTGGTAGATTGAAGAGTATGCCTAATCGGGAAGATCTCACAATGCCTATTCAGGAACAACTTATCGTTGAACTTTATTCCAAATAGGCATTGAACGGTGTTGCACACTGTAGGGCATGTGATCCCGTTAGTGGTGTAAAAGTATGCCGTCAATCAGTATGGGATGGACGAATTGATCTCGTGGCGCGGGGGCATTGGTCCTAAACCCGATGAAGCAAGTGATTGGAGGGATTTTATTGGCTGATCTAAAAGCAAAAAACTGGCGGGAATTAATCAAGCCGAAAAACATAGTCGTTGAAGAGGAAACACACACAGATTCATATGGCAAATTTGTGTGTGAACCTTTGGAAAGAGGTTTCGGGATTACCATCGGTAATTCCCTGAGGCGCATTCTGCTCTCTTCCCTTCAAGGGGCCGCTATCGTTTCGGTAAGATTTGAAGATGTCGTTCACGAGTTTTCCACAGTGCCAGGCGTGCTTGAGGACGTGACGGATATCATATTGAATCTGAAGGAGATCAAGCTGAGGCTGGTCGATGCGGAAGAAGCTGTTATTCGGTTGTCACGCCAAGGTGAGGGGAGCGTTACCGCCGCTGACATCGAAACGGATGGGTCGGTTGAGATCCTGAGCCCGGGGCAACATATTGCCACCCTCAACAAGGAAGCAAAAATCAATATGGAAATGGTTGTCAAGATGGGAAAGGGCTATATGGTGGCCGAATCCGTCAAAAACAGCGAGAATTCCATCGGTTTTATTCCTATCGACGCGGTGTTTTCACCCATTAAAAAGGTCAATTATCTGGTTACGAATGCCAGAGTCGGTCAGATAACCGATTATGACAAGCTTACGCTGGAGATATGGAGTGACGGGAGCGTCGCTCCGGAAGATGCCCTGGCCTATGCCGCCAAGATTCTCAAAGAACAGATGAGCATTTTTATTAATTTCGAAGAGGAAGACGAACCGTTTTTCGAGGAATATGAGGTAGAAGAGGAGAAGATAAACCAGAACCTTTTTAGACCGGTATCCGAACTCGAACTCTCGGTTCGATCAGCCAATTGTCTGAAGAATGCAAACATATCGATGATTGGGGAACTGGTTCAAAAGACAGAAGCCGAGATGCTTAAGACCAAGAATTTTGGAAGGAAATCACTGAACGAGATAAAGAGCATTCTTGAAGACATGGGCCTTTCTCTTGGGTTGAAACTGGATAATTTCCATCCGGAAGGTAAGCGGATTGAGCAGAGCGAAGAAGAAAAGGAAGGGGATCTAGATCAATGAGACACGGAAAGGCCGGGAAAAAACTTGGGCGGACCTCCAGCCACAGAATGGCCATGTTGAGAAATATGGCGACGTCTTTATTCAAACACGAGCAGGTCGTAACAACGGATACCAAGGCAAGAGCGCTCAGGCCTGTGGCGGAAAAACTGATAACCCTGGCCAAGAAGGGCGACTTACACGCCAGGCGTCAGGCGCTTGCCTTTATCAAAGATAAATCCACGACCCACAAGCTTTTCAGCGAGATAAAGGAGCGATATCTCGATCGCCAGGGTGGTTATCTAAGAATCGTAAAAATGGGAGTCAGGAAGGGTGACGCCGCCCCGATATCCGTCGTTCAGTTGATCGGTATCGACGTGGAAAAAAAGAAGGGGAAGAAAAAGGGAAAAGGCGAGAAGGTTTCTGAGTCGAAAACCCCCCAGACCAAGAATGCTGACGACGTGAAGGACGCAGTCAAGAAGGAATCGAAAGACACCTCAGGCATAACCGACGAAAAGGCAAAGGACGGGGCCGCTCCGTCGGAGGGGAAAGAGGAGACGGCATAAGGTTTACCTTTGGAAGTGCTAATGAAGAGCCCCATTTTTCCTCAGAGGATATCATTGACCTTCGTGAATCAGAAAAATTGCTGATATGATGAAGGGTGTATCCAAGAGTGGTGATGAATACCTCCTTGTCGCCTTGACGGCAGGGAGGTTTTTTTTGGCTGCAGACGGCGTCCTCCCGCTGGTCACTTCAGAAAGGGAGCACGATTTCTACACAGTTATTGGAAAGGGCTGAATTCATACGACGGCCTTAATTTTCCCGGTAACAGGAGCATCCAGGCGTGGCGATACTGATTGAGTCCGGCATTTTGGTCGATCCCCTGAAGGGGTCGGCGGTGGAGCGGGATATCCTTGTCGAGAGGGGAAGGATAAAAGGGATCCTCTTCCCTGGGCAGTGGAAGGAGCGGGGCCCGCGTCTCACGATTATCTACGCCGGAGGCAAGGTGGTTGTCCCGGGGCTTGTGGACATGCATGTCCATATGCGCGAACCCGGGCAGGAACACAAAGAGACCATCGCATCAGGCGGAATGGCCGCGGCTGTTGGCGGATTCACCTCTGTAGCCTGTATGCCGAATACGGATCCGGTCAATGATGCCCGTGTGGTAACGGAATTTATCATCAGTCGTGCGCGGGAGGCGGATCTTGTCAGGGTCTATCCCATTGCGGCCATAACCATGGGTCAGAAGGGAGAGATCCTGAGCGATTTTGGAGAACTCCGAGCCGCAGGGGCCGTCGGCGTTTCGGATGATGGTTTTCCTGTGCGGGACAGAGCCGTTATGCAACGTGCCATGGAAGTTGCCGCCCATCACGGTTTGTGCGTGATTTCCCACTGCGAGGATCCGGCCCTGTCGGCCGGTGGTGTCATGCATGAGGGGATCGTTTCCCGTGAACTGGGTCTCAAGGGTATACCGGCGGCAAGCGAAGAGACGGTCGTAGAAAGGGAGATCGTTCTCTCAGACCTGACAGGATGCCCCGTCCATATCGCTCACGTGAGCACGGCCGGGTCCGTGGAATTTATCCGAAGGGCCAAGGAAAAGGGGGTTCCTGTTACGGCCGAGACCGCGCCCCACTATTTTACCCTGGATCACCGTGCGGTGCGGGGCTATGATGTCAACGCAAAGATGAACCCCCCTTTGAGACGCCCCGAAGATGTGGAGGCGATCCGGCGGGGACTTTCAGAGGGTGTCATCGATGCCATTGCAACCGACCATGCGCCCCACAGTCCGTTGGAAAAGGATGTGGACTTCAAAAAGGCGGCCTTTGGCATCATAGGCCTTGAAACGGCCGTGCCCTTGACGCTTGCCCTTGTCAGGGACGGCCTGTTGGACCTGCCGACCGCGATCGCAAAGCTCACGTGTCATCCCGCCCGGATATTGGGGATCGAGGCCGGTTCCCTTCGGGAGGGCGGTTCCGCGGACCTGAGTATTGTTGACACGGAATATGAATATGTTTTAAAAGTCGAAGACATCAGATCAAAAAGCAGGAATTCACCTTTTATCGGAAGGCGGATGAAGGGAAAAAATATTCTCACCTTGATCGGGGGACGTATTGTCTGGAATGAGGAAAGAGCGGATTCTCGTAGTCGATGACGAGATGAGCATGAGGGAATTCCTTGAGATATTCCTCACGAGGGAGGGCTATGAGGTCTCCCTGGCCGTGAGCGGGGAACAGGCCTGTGAGATCCTGGATCATGAAAGGTTTGATCTGGTTATCACGGACATCCGGATGAAGGACGTAGACGGCATCGAGGTGCTGAAGAGGGCGAAAGAAACCAGCCCCGACACCATGGTGGTGATGATCTCGGCCTTTGCCACGGCGGCGACAGCGGTTGAGGCGATGAGAGAGGGGGCCTATGATTATATCCCGAAACCCTTCAAGGTCGATGAATTCAAGCGGATCGTCAGGGACGCCCTGAAATCGAGAAAGCCGGCCGGTGAGGAAGAAAAAGAGGTGGTCTCCGAGGGCCGGTTCCACTTCGGGTGCCTGATCGGGGAAAGCCCGAAGATGAAGAAGGTCTATGATCTCATAGAGAGGGTGGCCCAGACCAGGAGTAACATCCTTATTTCCGGGGAGAGCGGGACGGGGAAGGAACTGGTGGCGGGGGCCGTTCACAGACAGAGTCAAAGGAAGGACAAGCCCTTTGTTGTGATCAATTGCGCCGGGATCCCGGAAAACCTGATTGAAAGTGAATTGTTCGGTTACAAGAGGGGCGCCTTTACCGGCGCCACGACCAATAAAGAGGGGCTCTTCGAGGCTGCGGACGGGGGAACCGTGTTTCTGGACGAGGTGGGGGAACTGACTCCCACCATCCAGGTGAAACTCCTGCGGGTCATCCAGGAGCGGACCTTTACATCCGTGGGCGGGACGGAAGAGAAAAACGTGGACGTGCGTTTTATCTCCGCTACGAACAAAAATCTCGAGGCCGAGGTCATCAATAAGCAATTCCGTGAAGATCTTTTTTTCAGGCTCAACGTGATCCAGATACCCATGCCTTCCCTGAGAGAGCGGGGAGACGACCTCATCCTGCTGTCCCGTTTTTTCCTGGAAAAAAATGCACGGGAGCTGGGTAAGGACGTCAAGAAGATTTCCGCCTATGCCATGGACATCCTGAAGCAATACTCGTTCCCCGGCAACGTGCGGGAACTGGAAAACATCATTGAACGAAGCGTGGCCCTGGAGACCTCCAATATCGTGCTGCCGGAGAGCCTGACCCTTTCCAATTTCCAGATGGGACAATCCAGGGAAGACAGGCGCAAGAGGGACCTGACCGCCAAGGGGGTCGACCTCGACGAGGTCATTGCGGAGATCGAAAAGGAATACATCATCAACGCCATGGATCTCGCCCACGGCTCGAAACAGCGGGCCGCTGAACTCCTGGGCCTGAGCACAAGGTCCTTCAGGTACAGGATGGAGAAATTGGGCCTCGATCTGTCCGGTGAATGATGATCGGCCGGGGCACAGGTTCGGATATCTCGATGCATCGTGATGAAGGGAGGCGTTGAGACCTTTCCGCAGTTCAGGAGAATCCTTTTTGTTGTCTGAGTGTACTGTCATGTTTCGCCCCGCCCGTTGGACGGGGCGTTTCTATTGGAAGGCATTCCTGTCCTGTGAATGATTGAACGCGGTTGTGACAAAATATGTCAGGCGCGTGACAAAAATTGGCACGGTGCAGGAAATTTCCGGGTGGCGTGGGTAGGCCGGGGCAAAGAAGGACAGCTTAACGCATTGAAGACAGTGAAGATATTTCATTTTTGCCGGCTTTGTTTTTTCTGGCACAGGAATTGTATAAAGAAAGGGAAAAAGAATGCAGTTCAAAGCTTCAAGTAAACACGATTTTTTGCCGATACATGAATAATCAATGGGAAGGGGGTGAAGGGATAGGGGTTTTCGGGGTTGTTGGATATTTTTTGCTAAAAAATCAAATCAAGAATATAGGAGGACAGAACATGTTTAAAGGACTTAGAAAAGGGAATGAAAAAGGTTTTACGCTTATTGAATTGATGATCGTCATCGCCATCATCGGTATCCTGGCGGCGATCGCCATCCCGCAGTTTTCCGCTTACAGGATCAGGGGTTACAACGCCTCCGCACAGAGCGATGTCAGGAACCTCAATACCGCAGAGGCCGCCTTTTTCTCCGACTGGCAGGTGTACGGAATATCTGAGCAAGCTGCTCTCCCTGGGGCTGGTGGTAGTGGTGGTGGTGCAGTTCTCTTGGGACCGTCCGATGGAACCAACGCGGTTATTACTGCAACCGACTCAAGCAACACGGCTCGCGGCCTCTTGATCGGACTCGGAAACTCGGTCGAGCTCATAGCCTCAACGGATGGCCAATCTGCATCATTTACGAGCATTGCAAAACATGTGCAGGGAAACACGGCATACGGCATTGACAGCGATACGACCTCGACCTTCCAGAATCAGGATGATTTTTCTGTGGCAGTTAACCTGGTGCAGCTTGACGAACCCGTTCCGGTAGCTGAGCAGGATGACTTTGCGCTTGTGGCCAACTGGGTAGCCAAATAATCGGCCTGATCTCAAACTGATACATGAGCATCATCCGGTCCGGACAGCCTGGGGGCTGCCCAGACCGGGTCTATTTATACACCCCGGCCTTTCAGAGGAGATGGGGCACCGGGGCATTCATTCCCCGCCCTGTTGTATTATCCTTTTGATTTTAAAGAAGAGATGGTGTATTGAAGGCGAATCCATACAGCCGTGTGCGCGCCTGTTTTGTGATGTAACCGCGTAACAAGGGAAAATCATGCCCATACGAATTTCAGACCTCACGAAATACTACAAGAAAAATTTCAATTCAAAAAGGCCGGCCATCGATCATCTGAACCTGGAAATCGAAGAGGGCGAAGTATTCGGCTTCCTGGGACCCAATGGAGCGGGAAAGAGCACGCTGATCAAGATATTGCTCGATCTGATCCATCCCACCTCCGGGAAGGTGACCATCAAGGGCATGCCGGTCAATCAACCCGGGGTCCGTAAAGATGTCGGCTATCTTCCTGAAAACCCCTTTTTCTACGATCACCTGACCGGCGAGGAGATCCTCCGGTTCGGCGGAAGGGCTGCCCAAATGGAAAAAGGGGTCCGGGAAGAGAGGACCATGCAGCTCCTTGCCCGTTTGAAACTCTCTGATGCAAGAAGACAACGGATCCGCACCTATTCCAAAGGCATGGTGCAGCGGATAGGACTTGCCCTGGCCCTTGTGCACGATCCGGAAATCTGCATCCTCGACGAACCCATGAGCGGCCTCGATCCCCTGGGCCGCAGACTGGTCACGGATCTGATCCTGGATACGAGAAAGAACGGCAAGACCGTGTTTTTCAGTTCGCATGTCCTGAGTGATATTGAAAAGGTATGCGACCGCGTGGGGATAATGAACAGGGGAAGACTCATCTTCTGCGGCACCCTGGGCGAACTGACCCAAGATTCCGAAGGCCTCGAGGATGCCTTTATCAGGCTCATAACGGCGGATGAAAAACAAACCAATTGACAACCCCTGTGTTCACCGGGCCGGCAGCGTGAAAGGGCGCATGAAAAGAAATAGGACGGAAAGGCATAAGAAATGAAAGGTGTCTGGTTACTGGCGCAAATCACCTTTAAGGAGGGCATACGCAATCGCATCTTATTGGGCATCCTGTTCTTCGGCATTGCCCTTTGTGTGGGAAATCTGATCTTTACCAACATGTTTGCCCACGAGCTCGGCAAGGTGGCCGTTGACGTGGCCCTGTCCGTCGTGTCCATCGCGGGCCTGGTTGTCATCTTTTTTATGGGGATCAATCTGCTGATAAAGGACCTGGACAAGCGGACGATCTACATGGTGCTCTCACGGCCCATTTCACGCCGGCAGTACGTGATCGGGAAGTTCTTCGGCCTGGGGCTGCTGATTTTGACCTCCGTCCTCATCCTCGGGCTCTTTGCCACGGGTTCCGTAAAGCTCGCCATGCTGAATGCCCCGGATTATGTCCCCCCCAATTTTTCGTGGCTGACTTTCGCCATAGCGCTGGGATACGCCTTTATTTCACTGTTGATCACCATGTCCCTGGCCCTCCTTTTCACATGCGCCATATCCAGTTCCTTTCTGGCCGTGATCCTGACGGCCTCCGGTTATTTCATCGGGCAGAACGTGGAGTTGCTCCGAAAGATCTATGCCCGGGCGGAAGGTGCTTCAGAAGGCTGGTGGCTCGAAAAATTCGCCGAAGGGGTGTCCTGGGTCTTTCCCAATCTCGCCGCCTTTGATCTCAAGACAACGGCCGCTTACGGCCTGCCGCTCGATGTGTCCCATCTGGTCTGGACCGCATTGTACGGGGTGAGCTACATGGGGTTGATCCTCATTCTCGCCATATTTGTTTTTCAACGAAGAGAACTCTCATGAGAAAGGTCCGTCCCCTGTTCATACTGTTTGTCTTTTTCCTGGCAGCCTATTGGATGACATTCACGCGTGTTTTCGAGCATCGGGCAAGGCTCTCAGCGGAAGGGATACGTGCCTCTGCCCCGACATTGACCCCTGAGGCCGCAAAAATCCTTGCCGGAGAATTCAAGGGACTCCTTGCGGACTACCTTGTGATAGATGCCGCCGCCTTTATCGGGGGCCACACCGAGGCCACTCAGGAGGACTGGGACGCGGTTTCCCTCCTCTTGAGACAGTCCATGGCCCTGGACCCCCATTTTAAACAGACCTACTACCTGGTCCAATCCGCACTCGCCTGGGACGCGAAAAGATATGATGCGGCCATTGAACTCTTAAAAAAGAGTAAAGACAGCCGCCCCTGGGACTGGGTGCCCGGGTTTTTTGTCGGTTTTAACTATTATTTCTTTTTAAAGGACGACCTGACCGCATCGGAACACCTGATGGAGGCCTCGAGGGTCGAAAATGCGCCTCTCCTTTTGAATACCCTGGCCTCCCGTCTGGCCCAGAGGGCCGGGCGTACGGGCAGTGCCATAGCCTTTTTGAAGACCATGTACGAGAAGACGGAGGATGAAGAGGTCCG
>JBMNCO010000042.1:0-49540 GCA_049366815.1 Desulfatiglandales bacterium
ACAGAGTCTAAAATGACGTAAAGTCGTGCCACTTCAGCCCTTTCAAAACCTTAAAGGAAATCAGGAAGTTGTAAATGCAAAACAGTTATCTTCGCATCGAGGTTCCCACCCAGGCAGCGGAAAGCAGGGACCGGGATTTTTTCGGAGTCCCGCCTGAGGCGGGATATTTCGGCCCTGAATCAGGACGGATGAAGGACCGAAAGCCCGCAGCGACCGCAGCCACGGATGGCGGAGGGAGCGTAGCGGAGAGAACATGCCGGTCCTTGCTTGGAGCGGCACATTCCATTTTGGACAAGAATGATGTTGCGTATCGAGTCAAAGCATTATCCAGCGAAAAATGGGGAGAGATAGTCATGCAGAAAAACTGGACAAAAAAAGAAGAGGTACCCTTTGACAAAAAAGGGGCGCAAAGGATGAATGAGACCGCCAAGACGGTTTTTGCCCCTGTTTATCCCGTAATCGCACAAAACGCCCTCTCGGTTACCGGGATCTCGCATGGGGTTTGCCTCGACCTCGGGAGCGGACCCGGCATGTTGGCCATTTCCGTGGCCCGGGCGGCCCCTGGAATGAAAGTCATATCCTTCGACTTTTCAGGCGATGCGCGCGAAATTGCGAGAGGAAATATCAAAGAGGCAGGATTCAGCGACCGCATTGAAATCGCGGAGGGGGACGTGCACGCCATGCCGTTTGAAGACGGATATGCGGATCTCATTGTAAGCCGGGGATCGATGTTCTTCTGGGACGATCTGAAGGAAGCCTTCCAAGAGATCTTCCGGGTCCTCGCACGAGGTGGTGCCACATACATCGGCGGGGGATTCGGAAGCCGTGAACTGCGGGAAAGGGTTATTGAAGAGATGTTGAAGCGCGATCCGGAATGGGACTGCTATGCCAAGAAGAAGGCGGATGAGAATGACCTGCAACGGTTCAGGGAGATGTTTGAGGAAATCGGCGTCGGCGCGTACCGGATTATCGACGATGAGACGGGGTTCTGGATCGTTCTCAAAAAAAGGGCCTGATGAAAACCCATGGGCGGAAAGCAGGGGCCGGGATTTTCTCGGAGTCCCGCCTGAGGCGGGATATTTTGGCCCTGAATCAGGACACATGAAGGGCCAAAATCCCGCAGTGAGCGGAGCCACGGACGGCGGAGGGAGCGGAGCGAAGAGAACATCCCGGTTCCTGCTTGGAGCGGCAAGTTCTATGTTGGATAAGAGCGGAATAGGATGTATTCTTAATACTATATCAGGAGACCCTGTAAAATGACCGGTTCGCCCTTTTCGCAACAAATGGTTTGCCGAAGAAGGCTCTATAAAACCGGTCGGCTTCTTCTTCCATATTAAAATCAAACAGTTCCGGGTGGATGGTGTTGGCAATATGCATCAACCCGAGAATCCACCTGGGGCTTCCAAAATCCCACAGGGGGAAGTGATCATATATCCGCTTGTTTTGAACGGCGTTTACCTTCAGGTCGTGTTTGATGCAATAGTCGTAAAAGTCCGAAACCGGGCAGGACAAAAATCCGGAGATAAAAATGATATCCGGGTTTAGGTCCACAAATTCCTCCTTGGTCAGAGTGATACCGGGTTTCCCCTTCCGATTCAGTTTCTTGTTCAGGCTGATGCCTCCGGCCGCCTGGACCAGATTGGTCTCGAACCGCTCGGCATTGAGCGCAAAGAGAGGATATCCCATGGCATAGTAGACGAGGGGACGTTCAACATTTTCGGTCTTGGCTTTGATCAGGGCGAATTTTTCATTGATATAATTCTTGAGAAGAAGGCCGTTTTCAACCTGCCCTGTCTTTCCCGCCAAAAGGTCAATAATGTCGCCGTAGTTTTCAGGAAGTTGCATGACCTCATGAAATTCCTTGAGATAGTCGGTTTCAATCAGCTCAAACCATAATTTTGATATTTTTTCGGGGTCCTTGGCCCCGATGCAGACCATGATGGAATGGAGCATCTCAAAGGCACGGGTGGTCCGGTATCCACCGAAGAATCCGTGCTCATCATAGCGGATGGGCGTGTAATCCCCCGCTATGGCAGGCCTTGTGCCGCATCGGCAGACGGCATCGGGCATGGCGCTGATAATCCTTGCGCCCATGGGACCGAAAAATTCCCGCGCGATCACGGTCTGACCGCAATCCGGGCAGCGGGTATTGAGGAGATCCGTACCCGGCGAATTAAACAGGTATACGTAGTTGAGATGCCTTTGCAGATCCGCACACAGGGCTTCGGATTCCCTGATAGTCGGTTCGAATTCGAGAACAGCCTCTCCAAAAGGCACGAAGCGCATGACCTGCAGAGGGATATCCTTTGAAAGGGAGGCCGTAAACAGCGCTGTCTGAGAGACTTCATGTTCAAAACCCTTCATGTGGATCGCAGCCACCTCTACATGAACACCGGCTTCAAACAAGTGCTTCAGATTTCTGAAAACCGGCGCGGATGAGGGAACGCCGCAGGATTTATACAGATCATCAGAAAAGCCCTTGACGCCGATGTTCACAAAATCCGTATAGGGGATAAGCCTTTCCAGTGCCCTGCGGGTCAAATAACCATTGGTTGAAAATCCCACCAATAGACCTCTTTCCTTGGCCGCGCCGGCAAGGGAAAGGAAGCTGAAAAAGGAAACCGTGGGGTCATTGATGCAGAAGGTGATGCCTTTGCAGTCTTCCTCGACGGCCTTTTCAACCACATTTTCAGGCGGCATTTTTATCAGAGTGGCGGATATGGTTTCAGTTCCTGAGGCAAGGATTTCAGAGATGCAGCCGTTGCAGGAAAAATTGCATCCTATGGACGAGACCTGCAGGAACTTGTGGTTTGGATAAAAATGCAGTGTAGGCATGGTTTCGATGGAAATGGGGAACATTGTAGAATAACTGTCGGCAAAGCGCTCCTCAAGGACTCCGCCCGTGTTGGCATACATCCGGCAGCGACCCAGGCCCCCCTCGAGGATGTTACAGCCGATCTCGCAAATATCACATTTCATGGAATCAACTTCTCCTTGTTTTTTTGTATGAATTCAGCCCATTCCAATAACTGTGTGGCAATCATGATTGCCTTTCGAATTTTTCAAAGGGCTAAAGTGTTACGTTTTTTGAAGCCTTTTGAAACGACTTACACCCCCTCTTAATTTTACACAACAGAATACAGATAAGTCCGCATAACAGATTATCTTACCACCACAGAATCGGACGTTACCGATTCATAGCAGAAAAGCAGTCCTGAAAAAATCAATTGACTCATATATCATACTTGGTATATATGCAACTGTTTTTAATTCCTCCACACCAAACGAATTTATTAGTATTGTCCAAGGATAAAAAGAGAGTCAATTCATGATCGAAACAGTAATGTCTTCCTTTCCTGCTATTTTTACGACTGTGTACGGGTTCAGCCTTCTTTTCCACTTCCTGGGGAGAAGGCGACCTCAGGACCTCTTATTGTACCTGGCCTTTATTTTTCATACCATCTACCAACTTTCAACCGGGTACTATGGGGGAGGGCTCTATATTTTCCTTCAGACGGTGGAAAATCCCGGCTTCCTGCCCTGGGCTGCAGCCTCTATCCTCATAGCCGGAAAAGTGAAGGGAGACTCAGATTGGGTCTGGGATCTCTCGCTCGTGGTGGTTTTCATCTTGTCAGTCATAGTCTTGTTGACACCGAGGAGCCTGGCATATTTCGGGCCCAACAAGCTCACGGTCTGGACGGTGCTTTTCTTTGTCACCAATTCATTTGCGGAAGCCCTCTTTTTCATTGGCGGTCTTCAGGCCCTTCTCTTCCTTTTTGGAAAAGGCAACAGCAGGGTGTATCATTGGTGTCTCGTTTACGGCTTCCTATCTCACACCTTCTCCCACGTCGCAGGATCCATATGGTGTTTCCTTGGCTGGGCCAACACCTTTCAATGGGTGTATGTGCATCTCCAGTCAGCCGGGATCTGGATGTATTACGCCAACTATCTGCACCTCGCCTTTCGCGCCTCCTGGGATGAAAGAAAGCGCGCTTACTATGCAGTCGTGGGGATTGTGCTGATAGCATGTTACAAGTATGTATTTCAGGCCATCTGAGAAAGAGCCGGGCATTCAAAACAGGAGTGTGTGATTATGTTCAAGAAAATTTGGGATTTTTTAAGCCAGTTGAGGCTGTCTTTTTGGCTGATCTTATGTATCACTGCGACATTGACCGCGGGTTCGGTGTATTCACGTCTGAACTACCAGTTTTTCGAATACCTGGACACCAGGTCTGTTTTTGCCTGGTTCAGTAAATTCGGCCTGAATAATCCGGGAAAATCGTGGTGGGTAGCACTGCTATACACCCTCATGGGATTTCTCGCATTAAATGCCCTGGCCTGTTCCATAGAACGCCTGCGCGCTTTGTGGCCGAAACGGCGTGAGACCACACCAGCAAGGTTTTTGACCCTGCTTTCACCCTCGATCATTCACCTCCTTTTCGTCCTGATCATGGGCGGGCATTTCCTCACCTTCAACTGCTCGGTCCATGCCCGTTATCCCATTGAGCCGGGCCATACAATCACCTTGCCGGACGACAAGACAGTGCGGATCGAAGGCATAGATATTATCAATTACCCAAAGGACTCTTACCTCCAAGACCGTCTCAGAGACGCCGTATTTTCAATTGAGGTGATGTCGGACGGCGGTAAGGCCGCCTACAGTTTTTCTTTTCTAAAACCACTATTCCTCGACGGCGCCTTTTTGCACGCGGACGTATCCTCCAAAAGGGTTGTCGAGATGTCCGCCACCGGCGTTACGGTATGTTCCAGGGCTGAAGTGAAACATACCGAAGAGAATATACCTCAGTTCTATATCCTTTATACAAAGGATCCCGGCCTGTTTGTCATTGTCGGCCTGCTCTGTCTGATCATGTGCGCCATGATCTGGTATTACGCCAATATTTTATCAAAAAAGAATGGGAAAAGACCCTGGGGCGTCCGCACGGCCTAAATGCCCATTTATGGGGGCACCCATGAAGGCTACTTGCACCATATGAACTGCCGGCTTTGGAGGTGCTTGAGGGCAACCTTTATCAGGATCCCCGGTTCCGGGCCTTCACTGTTGTAGAGCATTCTCAAGCGTTCCAGTGTCTCGACGAGTATATTTTTGTCCATACCTATCTTCACCAGTCCTCCCTTCCAAGGTGCACGTTCATCGGGGGCATTCAACCTTGTCGGAAGGGACATTCACGCCCCCTTTCACAAGTTCCTCTGCCTTTTGTCCTACATGTTCAACGCAGGAGGGTAGGCTTATCTTTTAATTATGTCAATGTTGACACACCAACAAAATTCATGTTACGAATACCGTCGAATGTCCCTGATAAGGGGTTTTCGGAACCATAGGCCTTCAGGGGCACAAATAGAAAGGAAAAGTTTTATGACAGGGGGGAGAAGGCTTCAAAAAAGGCGGGGAAGAACACTTCTATGCGGGTTGATCATCATTTTGTCAGGTCTCTGGTTGAACGGAAAGGCCCTGGCCACCGGGGCCACCCGGATCATAACGGACATGAAGGGAAGGCAGGTGCAGGTCCCGGACCCCCTGAACCGGATCGCCCTTTTCGGGGGACCAACGGGGCAGATCGCCTACATCCTCGGGGCGCGGGATCAATTATGCGCCATCACGAATTCCATCAAGGCCTCTGAACTCGTCCAACGCATGGATCCCTCCATCCGGGATCTTCCGGCCCCAAGGACCACCGCGGGACATATCAATATCGAGTCACTGATACTTGCCTCCCCCCAACTGGTGATCGCCGGAGATCTGGACGGGTCCATTGTCGAGAAGAAGACCGATATTCCGGTGGCCTATCTGGAAAGCAGCATGAGTCACGGCTTTGATCTCCTCAAGCAGGAAATGCGATTTTACGCCAAGGTATTTCACAAAGAGGACCGGGCGGAGAGGTATATCGAATATCTGGATAGTATCCTCGGTTTGATCCATTCAAGGGTTCAGGACATCCCTGAGCATGCCCGGAAGGTCGTCTTTAACGGATATAGTCCCAACCATCTCGTGACCCTGGGTGGAGACACCTTCATGGATCAGCGCATCCAGGCTGCCGGATGCGGGAACGCCGCAAGAGGGCTCACCACAGGCGGGAAAAAGGAAGGCCTGCATGTGGGGCTGGATGAGGTATCCATGGAAAAGGTCCTTGTGTGGGATCCCGACATTCTGGTCATTGATTTCGGAAAGCCTGAGGAGGTGTACGCCGATCCACAATGGCAGAGCCTCAAGGCGGTGAAGACAAGGCAGGTATTTTTGCAGCCCGTCGGGGTCTTTATCTGGGACCGACCCACGGCGGAATCGGCGGTCCTTTATCCCCTGTGGTTGGCAAAAAAGGCCTATCCGGAGCGTTTTGAAGACATCAACCTTCTGAATGAAGTCAAGAGGTTTTACGGTGAGATCATGGATTTTCCCCTGACGGACGCAGAGGCGGACACCCTGCTCGACGCCGGCTATGGGATGAACTACAATATCAGACGCTAGTGTCATGAAGACGGAACGAGATACATCCTCCGGGCACACGAGCCGATTCATGGTCCGCCGTCACACCTGGATCTACATTTTTCTGTGCCTTCTTGTTCTGAGCGTGGCGGTCGTCTCCCTTATGCTCGGCCAGGTCAATATCCCGCCTCTTAAAATCGTGTCTATTCTGATGGCCAAGGTCATGTCCCTGGAATCTGCCGTCCCCTCAACCCTGGAGGCCGTCATATGGGATGTGCGGATTCCAAGACTGCTCGCGGGTCTACTCGTCGGGGCCGGTCTTTCCGTTTCAGGGGCGGCTTTTCAGGGGCTCTTTCGCAACCCTCTGGTCTCTCCGCATATCCTGGGCGTTACAGCGGGTGCAGGTTTTGGAGCGGCCCTGGCCATACTGTTCTTCGGGCATATCCTTGCCATCCAGATCTTCAGCTTCCTCTTCGGACTGCTTTCCGTAACCATGACCTACTCCCTCAGTCGGGTCTACCGGACGACGCCCGTTTTGATGCTTGTGCTTTCGGGAATCATCGTCGGGGCGCTCTTTACCGCCTCCACATCTTTTTTGAAGTATATAGCCGATCCGGTCAATGACATGCCCTCGATCGTGTTCTGGCTTCTCGGCTCGCTCAACAACGTATCCAACAAGGACCTTGTCCTCGTGGCCCCCATCATCATCGGCGGAATTTCGGTCCTCCTCCTGATCAGGTGGAGGATCAATCTCCTCACCATGGGAGAGGAAGACGCCCGGGCCCTTGGGGTCAACACGGAGCGGATCCGAATGGTCATTGTGACTTGCGCGACCCTTGTTTCGGCAGCAGCCGTTTCCATCACCGGGATCATCGGTTGGATCGGGCTTGTCATCCCCCATATCGGACGGATTCTGGTGGGCCCCGACAACAAGGTCCTCCTGCCGGTAACGACCCTGATCGGCGCCGCCTACCTGGTGGCCGTGGATACAATTGCCCGGGCGGCATCCGAAAGTGAGATCCCCATCGGCATCCTTACAGCCATGGTGGGAGCCCCCATATTCGCCCTTCTCCTGCGCAGGAGCCGATCGGGTTGGTAGAAGATATGGAAGCCAGTATTTCAGTCCGGCACATCGCCTTCGGCTATACCGACAATCCAGATGCCTCGGTATTCCGGGATGTAAGTTTCTCCGTGGCCAAGGGGGAGGTATTTTGCCTGCTCGGGCCCAACGGCAGCGGAAAATCGACCCTGCTGAAATGTCTCAGCGGGCTGCTCCGACCCAGGGAAGGGGAGATCCTCCTGGATGGAGACGACATCCGGTCTCTGCGACCCGCGGATACGGCAAAAAGGATAGGCTACGTCCCGCAGTCCCAGGTGTCCGCATTTCCCTATCTGGTCAGGGATATCGTCGTCATGGGGCGGGCTCCGCACCTCGGTGCCCTCTCCTCCCCTTCTGAAAAGGACTATGCCATCGCCTTCAGGTCCATGGAGACGGTGGGTGTCGAGGGATTTGCCGAGCGGCCTTGTACCACCCTGAGCGGAGGGGAGTGGCAACTCACGCTTATCGCACGGGCCCTGGCCCAGAGACCCCGCATCCTTTTACTCGACGAGCCCACCTCCCATCTCGACATGGGCAATCAGATGAAGATTCTGCATGTGGTGAGGAACCTCTCAGAGGCGGGGCTTGCAATCGTCATGGCCTCCCATTTCCCCAACCATGCCTTACTGGTCGCATCCCGGGCCGCGGTCCTCCATGGGGGCAAGATCGTGGACCAGGGCGCCCCTGAAGGGGTGATCACGGAATCCCGCATGAAACGGACTTATGGGGTGGATGTCAAGATTGTCCATTTGGGAGACGGCGTGGATCGGAAGGTCTGTGTCCCCTCCCTCAAGGGCGACACAAATGTAACACCGCTGAATAGAAGCGAAAATGAATTTTAGTAGCTACTCAGCTAGATAGGCTGTAGGCATTTAGACTGTGAGGTACCGCAGGAAGGGAAAGAAATGAAAAAAAAGACACTCACCATTTTGCTGATCATTCTTGTTCTGGCATACGCCGCCACAATCTTCCTCTATGAAAGAGAAAGGAACTACCCGGAGATCATGGCCGTCACCGGGGCCACGCCCATCGCCCTTGCCGAGGTTGTACCCGACCGGGTCGCGCTGACCATCAAGGGCATGGTCAAACAGGAGTATCATCTCACCGGTTCCGCCCTCAGGGCCCTGGCCGGCACCCGGATCCGCACCAGGGAGATTTCGCCGCAAGGGGAGTACCTCGGTGCATATATCTATTTGGGCATTCCTCTTTACAACCTCCTGGAAGGGATAGCACCCCAAAAACCCGAAGACATATCCTTTCAGAGACCGGTGGACATTCTGGTCACCTTCAAGTCCTCGACCGGAAAGGAGGCGACCTTCAGTTACGGAGAACTGATCATGGCGGACGACCGCCACCCGATCACCCTGGCCTTTCATCGAAAACCCCTTATGCCCAGCACGGACCCGGAAAAGTATACCAAGAACCTCTTTCTTGAAAACCTGGAGGGGCTGCGTCTCATTTGCCCCCGGGACCCCGACACCGCCCGCTACCTTGATCAGGTGGTCACCATCACGTTCGGCGTCCATGAGACCCCTGACCATCTCCTGCCGCCCTGGAAGGAGAAATTCAAATGCACCAGCACCTCTTTGTCCTGTGTAGCGGGGGAGAAAGTCCGGGCCGCCTCGTTCGACGGTCTGGAAAAACAGGAGATTCGGGACTGGATCCGCGTCGGACACGGTCACGGTTTTATGGGTATTTCTTCCGCCAACGGTTATCCTCTGAGGGCCTTCCTTCGGAAGAACTTCCCTAACTGCGGAAGCGGGCAGGATTTCATTTTCGTCTCCTGTGACGGCTTTCGGACGATCTTTTCCGGGCCCGAGATCTTCCTCAACGAGGAAGGGGAATCCATCCTGCTCATGACGGAATTGGACGGAAAACCGGCCAAGGGCGGCATCACCATCGCCCCCTTGAGGGACTATTTTGTCGACCGAGACGTGTGGGGTATCACCCACATCGTTATGGTCGATCGGAAGTGACCGGCAATATCAAGGAGATCGACATACCGGAAGCCGGCCCCGACCTCTCGGCGGTTCAATCATCAAAAGGTTCCCGTCATAGGTCAGGATGCCCGGCATAATCGCACAGATCAGACGATAGATATCCACAGGATAGTGGCGGCCTTGGGCGACAGGATTGGCTTGAGGGGATCGGCGATCAGGACGGACCGGGCCTTAATGGTTCCAGCCGGGGATAAACCCACGGCTTCTGCAGCGAACTCTGCCCCTGGATGCTTCTATTCATATTCCCTTATTTCAAAAGGGACGCCCCTGCTTTGAAGTTATTCAATAGCCGGCATTTCCATAAAACGATGCCTTTTATGAATTCATGGTTCCAAAATTGTATTGATAACACGCACCCGCCCTTCGGGATCTACGTGTCAAAAACGATGCTGTCCCCCGCACAGAGCTTTTCAATCCCAAAGGCTTGATAAAATTCCGACAGAGACGGCAAGTCGGTGCAATGCATCGGACACAAATGGTCTACCGGGTTTCTCATGAAGAAGTCGATCGTTCTTTCCCGCTGGACCGGATCGCCCAACAAATGAAAGCCTCCAACAACGGCATGGACTCTTTGTTCCATTGTCACTTGCCTGGCGTATTCAACAATGTTGCAAACACCCGAATGAGAGCACCCCGAAACAATGACCAGACCCTCCGCGGTTCGGACCGCAAGCGCCGTATCATCCAAAACATAATCTTGGCGCTTTTCCCCTTTATCCAAGCAGTAGAACGACGTCTTCTGAGCTTCGAAATCATTCGCTCTGGGGATCTCACCCAGAAAGAACATCGTATCGGTCATGCGATAAGGTTCTTTCGACGGAATCAACTCGAATTTCTCATTCAACTCCTCTCTGCTGCAGTAAATACCATTATATTCTCCGGTTGCCTTGTGCCGATCGACAAATACTCCTGGATGAGCCAGAAGCGGTATTCTGGGAAATCCTTTTTCTGGCCAAACCTTGAGTCCATCAGTGTGATCCCAATGTCCATGGCTCAACATGATGAGATCCGTGGAGGCCAAATCAATCCCCAGCAATTTCGCGTTATGCATATAGACATCCGTGGAGCCCGCATCCAAGAGCACCCTCTTCCCGGCCTCCACAAAAGCGGAAAACCCATGCTGCGCCAGGAACACCTTATTCTTATTTCCCATCTTTGCCTGGTCTTCGCATAGAATCGTGATCTTGACCGTTTCTTTCATTTACCGCTCCTCCGTGTTTTACTCGGCATCATGGTAGGTCAGGATACGTTCCAAGAACTGGCGGGTCCTTTCACTTTTCGGATTCGTGAAAAACCCAAGGGTGTCATCGCTTTCAATGACACGTCCCTCGTCCATAAACAGGACTTTATCCGCCACCCTCCTGGCGAATCCCATTTCGTGTGTCACCACAACCATAGTCATGCCTTTCCTGGAAAGGTCGATCATCACGTCAAGGACTTCCTTGATCATTTCCGGATCCAGCGCCGACGTGGGTTCGTCAAAAAGCATGGTTTTAGGTTCCATGGCCAAAGCTCGGGCGATAGCCACGCGCTGCTTCTGGCCTCCAGAGAGTTCTTCCGGATATTTGAAAGCTTGTTCCGGGATGCCCACCCGTTCGAGAAGTTCCAGTGCTTTAATTTCGGATTCTTTCTTTGTCCTTTTGCGGACCCGGATCGGGGCGAGCGTTATATTCTGCAGGGCGGTCATGTGGGGATAGAGTTCAAAGTTTTGGAACACCATGCCGATCTTGGAGCGCAATTCATGGATGTTGGTCTTGGCACCATGAACCGGTACCCCGTCAACCAAAAGCCCTCCCTCCTGGAAGCGTTCCAGCCCATTTATACACCGCAGAAGCGAGCTTTTCCCTGAACCGCTCGGTCCGCATATGACCACGGTCTGCCCCCGCTTTATGGTCTCAGTGATATGATCCAGGACTTTGTGGCCCTTGTTATACCACAGGCTGACGCCTTTGATTTCAATCAAGCACTTAACTCCTTTTCTGATGCTTCTCGAGCCTGCGGCTGGCAAGGGAACCGGCAGAGCAGATTGCAAAGTAGACTAACCCCGCAAAGAGATACAACTCTAGGGACCTTGCCTCTCGGGCGTCCACGAGGTTGGCCCTGCGCAAAAATTCTCTCAACCCTATAACATAAGCAACGGATGTGTCCTGAAAAATAATCACGGTCTGGGTAACCAAGGCCGGCACCATATTGCGCACGGCCTGGGGAAGGATCACATATCGGGCGGACTGATAGGGTGTCAGCCCTGTGGAGTAAGCGGCCATGGCCTGCCCCCTGGAGATGGACTGTATGCCGGCCCGGATGATTTCTGCGAAATAGGCGGCTTCAAAAGCAATAAAAGAAACCACGGCGGCATGGAAAGCGCCCACGGCGCTGCCCGTAATCACTGGCGAAAGGAAGTAGATCCAGAAAATCACCAGGATGAGAGGCAGACCGCGGAAGAAATGAACATATGAGGAAGCCGGATAATAGAGCCAGCCTCTCGATGAAAGGCGGCCTGCCGCCAGGATCAAGCCGAGCGTGAAGCCCCCCACGATCGTAATCAAGGCCAGCTCAAAGGTCAGTGTGAGGCCTCCGAGCATAAACGGAAGATTTCTGGCAATCACACCAAGATCCACGGTTTATTGTCTCCTGGCGATCATGCCCGGGATGTAGAGTTTCTTCTCTACAGCCGACATGAAAAACACCACGCACAGAGCAATGCACAAATAGATGACGCTGGCTGCGGTGGTCGTCTCCAAACCCCTCCATGTAAATGAATCGATGTAATAGGCCGTGTGGGTCACCTCCATAACGCCTATGGTCATGGTCAAGGCCGAGTTTTTGAAACACGTAAGGAATTCCGTGGTAAAGGGGGGGATAATGATTCGGAACGCGTATGGAGCAATCACGTAACAATAGGTTTGAACCGTCGTCAAACCCGTGGAATAGGCGGCCCGATACTGATCACGAGGTATGGCCAAGAGACCGGAGCGAAACTGCTCCGCCATCCTGGAAGCGGTATAAGTTCCAAGGGACGTCACGCCCGCCCAGTAAGAATAATTCGGTACATTGTCATAGAGCCACTCCTGCGCAGGCCTTGGAAGCAACAGGGGCGCCGCGAAGTACCAGAAAAAGAGCTGGACGAGAAAGGGCGTATTTCTGAACACCTGCACATAAGCGCTTCCTAAGAAACGAGCCGGCCCTGTTGGCAACACCCGAAAAATGCCAATCGTCAGGCCTAGTATAACCGCGATCACCCAGGCCAAAAGGGAAAGGTGTAAGGTTGTCAGAATGCCTTTAACGAGCATTCCCCCATAAGGGTGGTGCCAGAGAACGGTCCAATCAAAGTTGTAGCTCAGTAAACCCATGACCACTCCAGGATAACGAACCCATCGTCAAGGCAGGGTCCCCTTTTACGGACAGCGCATCATCCGAGGTTTGCTCAGGGGACCTTTGCCTGGAAATCTCATTCCTAGTCCGGGTAACTCAGAGCCTTTAATAAAATTTTGTACTCTTCGGTCATGGGCAGCGGCACTTCCCCTTTGGGGCCGAACCACTTTTCATAGATTTCTTCAAACTTGCCGCTCTTGAACGTTCCCACAAGGGTGGCATTGACGAAATCACGCCATTTGCCCTGGTTCTCAGGAAGAATCATCCCATAAGGTTCATAAGTAAGATATCGACCTACGATCTCCCAGTCGTCGGGATTCTGTGCTTTGGCCTTCATGCCGGCCAGCATGCTCGCATCCGTGAAATAGGCGTGGATTTTCCCTTGCTGCAAAGCAAGGAACCCCTTGTTGTGCTCTTCAAAGAGCACCTTTTCGCAAGGTGGATTGATCAGGCCGGATTCCATGGCCCTGTCAATGCCCTTGATGTTGGCCGTTGAACCGCTGCCCATGCCGACCCTCTTGCCGGCCAGGTTTGAGAAATCCCGAATGGGACTGCCCTTCGGCACCAGCAACCTGGTGCCGGTAAGAAAATAGGGAAGGCTGAAGTCGACCACTTCTTCTCTGGCCAAAGTGATTGTGGTAGATCCAATGCCGATGTCCACTGTACCGTTCACTACCAGGGGGATCCGGGTTTTTGGGTTCATGGGTATTTTTACAAGCTCGATTTCTTTCCCGAATTTGGAGCCCAAAGCCTTCACAATTTCATGGCCGAGATCAATGCCGAAGCCTACCCACTCCCCTTTTTCGTTCATGAATCCGAAGGGAAGGGCTCCCTCACGAAAACCCATCGCAACCCTGCCTGTTTTCTCTATTCTCTCAAGCGCACTCTGACCATAGGAAGGTGAAGCCATTCCCAAAGCTACCATTACAAGTAAAACCCCTGCCGTCATAAAAAAACCATTCTTGAATTTCACCTTTTTCCTCCTTTTCATGGGTTAGTCATTTTCCAATTCTCCAAGCTTCCTTCTATCCTAAAGACACGGTGAGCGCAGCGCCCAGGGCCCCCACCATATGGGGATTCTCTGGAACGAGAATGTCACTCTGAAGCGCTTCTCTGACGAGACGGACCATACAGGCGTTATTTGCCACGCCCCCCGCAAACACCATGGGCTCCTCCGTCGAAACCCTCTTGACCATGCCCACCGCGCGACGCACAACGGAGTGGTGCAAGGCCGGGGCGATATCATAGCGGCTTTCACCCCTGGCCAAAAGAGAGGGGACCTCGGATTCGGCAAAAACCGTGCACATGCTGCTGACCTGAATCTCTTTTTGTCCCTTGAGCGCCTCCGGGCCGAATTCGTCCAGGCTGAAGCCCAACGTGCGGGCCATGCCATGATCTCCAGGAACTTCCCTGTCCCTGCTGCGCAACGGTCATTCATCTCGAACTTGAGAACCCTCCCTTCAGGGGTGAGGGCAATGGCTTTTGAATCCTGGCCCCCAATGTCAAGGATGGTTCTCGCATCCTGAAAAAGTTTTTTTGCGCCCACGGCATAGGCCTTGATTTCCGTTACTGTGGACGCGTCAATGGCCATCTCCAGAAGGTGCCGCCCATAGCCCGTGGCCATGATCCGGTCGGGCTCCACCCCCTCCAGAAGCTTTAAGGTTTCTTTCAGGGGGTCGAAACCCGAATCGCCCTGGCGAGTCTCGATCACCTCACCGTCTTCCATGACCACCACTTCTACGGTTCTGGAGCCGATATCTATTCCTGCACATCTTCCCATGAGCCCTGTGCCGTTCCTCACTTGATTTGCTCAATAAAGGCTTCAATCCTTGTCTTGAGCTGGCCTACGTCTTCCATGCTGTAATCCGTCTCGATCCGGAGCGTGGGAATGTTCTTTGCTTCAAGGGCATTTTCCACGGGCATGGACTCCATGATATAGGGCTGGCAGAACTGGAGACTGTAATGAATGACGCCGTCCGCCTTGTACCTCTGAAACATCTCTGCCGCGTGATCGACCCTGTCAGGGTTTGGGATGAAGATGGCGCAATCCACCCGGAAGTAGCGGTCGATAATGGTCTCCATCAGATCTTCCAGACTCTCTCCTGATCCATCCACCGGGTTCCGAGTGCCCCGTTCTCCCACGCAGGACTCCTCGCCCACAATGGTCGCTCCTGAGCTTTCGATAATCCAGGGCACCTTCCAGTCGGGTACGGCCATGGGACATCCGGAAAGCAGCACCCTGGGCGTGCCCTTGGTGAAAACGCCTTCGCCTTTCTTAATACGCTCTTACAACTCATCGCACAGGGCGTTGACCGACTTGGTGTAACGGCCCGGATCGTCGTAGAAATACACCTGGTTGACCAGAAGCGCATCGAGCCCTGAAATAGGCACAGGATCTGCGTTCCTCAAGCTGTTGAGCCTGTAGACGGCCTTTCTCTTTTCATTGACGATCTCGATCCCTTTTTTCAATCTCGCCGCATCGATCTTGACACCCGTGAGTTCTTCCACCGCTCCCATGAAGCGCAGGTACTCCGCCTTGAAAAGCGCTTTTCCGGAAGCGGACTTGGTCTGGGGCAGGTCCATGACGTAGAGCATTTTCACAAGGCCGCCCAGCGTTTCGTAGGATTTCTTCTTCCCGTCGCATGTATTCTCACCCACGATCATGTCGGCAGACTCGAAATAGGGGCAGACTTTGCCAAGCTTAAAACCGAAAGCCGACTTGATGAGGGAACACGTGTTGCGGGGAAGGAGCTTTTCAACTTCCTAAGTAGCAAAGTCCGCCCCGGTACACAGGCCGACGAGGGTCGCATCCGCGGCCCTGACAATCTCCTCGGGCACAAAAACGCAAAAGGAGCCGATGACCTTTCGGCCCGCCGCCTTTTCGTCCATCAGCTCTTTGATCCTCAACCCGTGAACCTGGCTGACCACGAAATCGAAATACTCCATGCCCTTCGGACGATTCTCCTGGTTCATGAAGATGTCCTTGTACCCCTGGCCCAGGGCACCCAGCAGCGCGTCGTGGGCCTCGAGATCCAGCCCCAAATTCCTCCACATCTCTCTGTACTCTTCACTCATCGTTGTTTTCTCCTTAGGAATTGTCATTCATGAAGACCCGCTCATCGCCTTGCCTTCGAGTAAACCCGATCGTATCCAGGTACTCCAGAACGGGAATGGCCACGGTCCGGCCGTAGCCAAGAGTCTCTTTGCAGTCCGGAATGGTAAACGCCCCTTTTTGTTTGATCACATTGCCCACCCTTCGCTTCGCCTCTTCCAGCGCCTCCACGGAGAGGAACCTTTTGTCCCCAAGGATCGCAAGTTTCCCCTGAGCCTTTAGGTAATCAAGATGTTTCTGAATCACCTTCTTCTCGATCCTCTTTTCATGGGCCTTCCAAACGGTATCCGCGCTGAAGGGATTGAGTTTCGATTTGGCGGCGAAGTCGAGGAGGAGGCCGATCAAGTTTTCCTGTTCCCGCGATAACTTCCCTGCCGTTTCATGGCAGCGGTAACCGCCGTTGAACTTGGTCAATGATCCATCCCTGCAAAGATCTTCCAGTATCTCCTGGACGACTCCAGGCTCGACAGAGAGCCTTGCTTGCGTTCTCGCCTCCTCCGTGTTCACTGCATCCTTCAAAGCATTGCCTTTAAGCGCCGCTCTGATCGCCTCAAGCAGCTTCAGCTTCATGGCTTCATAAGAGGCCCGCTGGATGAATCTGCGGTCTCGCAGGAGAAGCAGCGTTTTCTGAGCCGTCATGCGCCGCGTTTCCCCCTCCAGATCCTTGGTGGAAAACCCCGTGGCCTCTGCCATTTCCTTCAAAGTTGCCGGTCTGGCCGGACGGTAATCGAAGAACCTGTGAAGCGTTGCCCTCAGGTTCCTATCCTGGAGCGCCTTGAGATAGGGGAGGATCGTGCCAACCTTGGCTTTGCGATGCTTTTGCGATCTTGCCTCCAACACCTTCCCTCCCCCGATCACCGCAGGAACATCCAGAAGGCACAGGACAAAGGCGTCCAATGGTGATACAGGAAAGGGGCTCGCAAACTGCAACTGAGCCAGGCCGCGGTCGCCGGGTGCCATGTGAGCCCCTTCCATCAGCACCACGCGCGTATTCGCCACGGAGGTCCCCAGGTACATTTTCACTTTCTGCCCGTTCTTCAGGGGCTTCTTCGCACCTGCAAGAACGCTAAGGTCCACGTTGATGTAGCGGCTCCCGAGAACCGCCCCTGGAACGGTCAGGAGCATCCCTCGGTCCACATCCTGCAACTGCACCTTGTGGAGGCTGACACCCACCCGTTGCCCTGCCACAGCCTCCGGCACCCTTTTGTGGTGGCCTTCAAGCGACCGTACCCTGGTTTCCATTCCAGGCGGCAAAATCACGAGGGCATCATTTTCTCTGACCTTTCCCGAAAGGACCGTTCCGCTCACCACCGTTCCGAAACCCTGGACACCCCGAATCCGGTCGATCCACAATCGAAAAGGGAGAATCCGGCTCTTGCCCCGGCAGGCTTGCTGGAGGTGCTCGATTTGGATGCGGATGTGATCCATCCCCCTTCGGTCCAAAGCGGAAAAGGGAAGGACGGCTTGTGTCTCCAGGAAAGTTCCTTCGAGCAGTTCCGTGACCTCGAGTTCAGCGAGCTCAAGAGTCTCCGCGTCCACCAGGTCCGCTTTGCTCAAGACCACAAAGCCCGTTTCAGCACCGAGAAAGCGCAGAACTTCCAGGTGCTCCCTGGTTTGAGGCATGACCCCGTCATCCGCCGCCACGACCAGGATGGCCGCATCGACGGTGCTCAGACCGCGGATCGTGTTTTTCATGAAGTCTATATGCCCGGGCACATCCACAAAGGCAACGGTTTCCCCGGAGGAAATCTCCATAGGTGCAATGCCCGACTCGATGGAAAGACCTCGGCGCTTTTCCTCCTTCAGCCTATCCGTATCAATGCCGGTCAAGGCCTTCACCAGGCTCGTCTTGCCATGGTCCACGTGTCCCGCAACCCCTATGGTGATGTGCTTATCGGTCATCATTGATCGAAGAATCTCTCAATAGTCCGTGGCACACCCTCGGCAATGGTTCTTGCCTGGGTGGTGATTTGAAAGCACAAGGCCCTTTCTCCCCTCGGGTCGATATCGCCGATCTTCTGTCCTTCCTTGACTTCCAGACCATCCCTGACAATGCCCCAAAGGGTTCCGTCGATGCCTGCCTTGACCGCACTTGAGCTTACACAGCCGATCGTTTCCCCTTCTTTGATCAGGTCCCCGATCATCTTCCGTAGGGACAACATCCCTTGGGCGGGCGAGCGTATGAGTCGCTCGGAGGTCAGCCCAAGCACGGGGGTCGGTATGTCTGTATCCTCCTCGGCGCGTCCTTCAGAAATCACCCGTCCCAGTTCAGGGCTCGCGGGATTGGTCTCCACAACGAAATGGGCGTCCACCCCGGCCACGAATCCAGGTCCGAGGGCAATCACCAGCCCTGCGTCGTCGATGGTGGTTCCGGTATTCCGCTTGGTCATCACGGCATCGATGAGGATATCGGGCATCAGCAGCCGCCGAATTCTCGCATAAGGATCGGCCATGACGGCGATCTCCCCTTTTTCCCAGATGCGAAGAATATCCTCCACCGAAGGTCCTGCCCTTCTGGCCACAACCCCGCTCACTTCCTTCAAGCCCTCGACAACGGCCTCGCAAAAGGAGACACCCCTCCGCTCGGCCTTGGGCGCGGGCAAATCCGTCATCACCAGGCGCTTGAGACCCACACTGTGGAGCAAATGGGCCACGGCGCTTGCCTTTTCGCCAGCTCCCTTGATGAGTACCGCCCTATCCTCAAGATGCCTCATTGGTCTCCTTCGATCCTAAAGCTCGAAACATCCAGCCCTCCTGAGCCGGATTACCCAGATATGTCGGGTGCCATGGTCACACAGCCCCCAATCTTACTGTGAGACTGCCTCAGCCGCCCGGTTGCCTTATCGTAGGGCCGTTCATTCATGCCTTTTTCCAGGATCAACAGACGTTTCTCAGAAACACCCTTTGACTTGTAGTAATCGACCGTGTTCCTTGCGCCGCCGCCTCCACCTCGACCCCGGCGATCTCTTCATCACACCACTGTTCTATGACGAGGGAGTCAGTCACGAGCAGCTTTGGAGGGGGCAAGGGGAATCGAACCTCCTCCCGGTTTTGCAGACCGGGCCGACGGGTTTGAAGCCCGCGGGGCGCGCCAGCACCATTGCCCCCGTGAAACGGGTTCAATCAGGCGGATGAGTCGGACGAAAAAATTGAAAGATGAAGATGGGAATGGTGATAATAGAAAAGGTTATTTTTCAGCCTGACCCTGAGCCTACCAAACCCGGGTAGAATCTTCGATGCTGCCTCAGGTAAAGCCGAAAAACAGGTGCATGAAGGCACTCCTGGAAATGCAAAAAATGGTTCGAAATTCGGCAATGACTTTATTGGGCATTTTCCTATATGTCAATATGGAAATTCCGATATGAATGCCGAAAATAACAGGTTACTCCGATAGCTAAAACAAACCTTGTGGGCTCGCTGTTCTGCGCGATGTTGTCCTTTATGTGAATAAGGGCATCGCTCTTTGATAATTGATCAGCGTTTTATGGAGTATTTCCGGGATCATCGGATTCCTTTGCTACCTGTGACAACCCGCTTTCATTAGGATGCCAGGTAGGTGTCAACCCGACTCATTCAGGAAGGAGGCGTGTCATGGGAACGTTAAGGGATCAATTGTGAATGGACATGAAGTTGAGGGACTTGAGCCCGAAGACCATTTCTCGCTATTTGGGTTGCATGAAGAACATTGCGATCCACTTTGGCAAATCCCCGGCGGAGTTGAGTAAAGAGGAGATCCGGGACTGGATCCGCGTCGGACACGGTCACGGTTTTATGGGTATTTCTTCCGCCAACGGTTATCCTCTGAGGGCCTTCCTTCGGAAGAACTTCCCTAACTGCGGAAGCGGGCAGGATTTCATTTTCGTCTCCTGTGACGGCTTTCGGACGATCTTTTCCGGGCCCGAGATCTTCCTCAACGAGGAAGGGGAATCCATCCTGCTCATGACGGAATTGGACGGAAAACCGGCCAAGGGCGGCATCACCATCGCCCCCTTGAGGGACTATTTTGTCGACCGAGACGTGTGGGGTATCACCCACATCGTCCTGGTCGATCGGAAGTGACCGGCGACATCGAGGAGGTCAGCATACCGGAAACCGGCCCCGACCTCTCGGCGGTTCAATGATCAAAAGGTTCCCGTCATAGGTCAGGATGCCGAGCATAATCGCACAGATCAGACGATAGATATCCACAGGATAGTGGTGGCCTTGGGCCACAGGATTGGGCTTGATAGGATCGGCGATCAGGACGGACCGGGTCTCCCTGTCATAGCCCGAGAGTACCACGAAATGGCCGGTGGATTCTCCACGTATATCATCATAGGTGAGGGTGAGCCCTTCGGCGGATTCCCGGGCGGAATGATAGAGATAAGTGGCGCTCAATCCCGTGAGGATGGGGATACCCCTGCCGAGATAACGGCGCAGGAGTTTGGGGGTGAGGACTTCAAAACGAAGAGATCCGCCGAGGGCCAAAAAATCCAAGTGGGCCCTGGTCGCTACCCGCAGGATCTCATTGTCCCCCTTGTACCGCAGTTGACGTTCAAGCTTTTCGCGGATGCCCGTCCCTCCCGAATCGAACCACGTGGGATCAAAGACCTGCAGGTCATAGGTATAGATCGTCGCCCTGTAACCCCGCCGCAAGGCGTGACAGGCGAGATATACGGCCAGAGTGCCCCCACCCTCAAGATGATTGACCTCTGAAATGATTCGATCCAGAGGCAGCGGGTCGTCGAAATAGCGATAAACCGCATGGAGACAGGTCGGGCCGCAGGTCGTCTGATCGGGTTGGGGAAGCATATCCAAAAAAAGTCTGGTTTCCATTTTTTGATTTATGAGGCCTAGGTAAAGTTTGAGGCGATGGACGTGACCATCTTTTGAAGGAGGGCTATGCAAAACATGGACCTCACCGTCACGATCAGGCCGAAATTTATATTGGCTGCGCCTGTTCAGGATTTTAAGGGACCCTTTTTTATCTATGTGATTTTGAAACCCGCAGGGGACGATGTATTTCGGAATCTCAGGTTCCTGTGGTCCACAAAAACAGAACCTGGAGTTCTCCAAATGCATTTAACACATTATTTCAGCAAGTTATCAATCAAGGTGGGATTTCAAGAACGCTCGACTTCGAGCCTGTTCGCGGCCACCAGAAAAAATAGTTCCGATGGCTGTCCAGTCAAATGACCATTTACAATGTAAATTCAATATGATACGCCTATGGCACGCGGGTTGCTTTTTCTTGAACTGACAATAAACAGACCATCTGATATATAGTAAGAGAGGATAAGTCATCTTTATTTCCTGTCCTCATTTCACGGGCTGTTTATCTTCAAAACGAAAGGATCCGCATAATGAAAAAGCAAAAAACCCCAAAAGAAATGACTCTGACCGGATTTGTCACCCCGGAAGAATGGGATACCGATGACAATGTGATTGCCATAGGAATTTCCACGGAAGACGATGATTATCTGGTAGAACTCAATAAGGTCGGAGAGGAACTCTTCGATTTTCTTGATGAAGATGTAGAGGTGACCGGCCTCGTTACTGAAGACAAGGATGGGACCAAGCACATTACGTTGACCAGTTACGAAGTGCTTCACTCCGATGATTTCGAGGAAGACGAGGATTATGGCGACTATGATTATGATGATGACACTGAGGATTCGGATTCCGAAAATGAGCGGTACCACTGAGCCCCTTTACCCTTCCATTCCGTAACAGTCATGTCATGAACACAGGAAACAGCCTTCCCAGGAATGAAAATCCGGCGGGTGCACGGCCTTTGTGTGACTTGAGGATCAAATGACAGATAAGATTCTTATTTGCGTGCAATGTGAAAAACCCTTTCTTTTTTCGACTGCCGAACAAGACCGCTTTATTGCCTCAGGATTTGATCCACCCAAGAGGTGTCCCGGATGCAGGAAGAAAAAATTCAAGGTTACTGAATCACCGAACAACCGTCGCAGTTACAAGGACAAGAAAAAAGATCGTCCAAAAAGAAATGGTTATAACGAATATGGTGAGTGAGGGAACCTTGTAATCCCCGGAACACAAAGGATGCCGATCGGCTGAGAGGCCATTGTAGAAAGCCCCTTCTGAGAAGTAAGGGGCTTTATTTTTGTTTGACAGTACGCCCTGAATCGGACTAATTGACGGCCTCCTTCAATGATTTTCCCGGCGTGAATTTGGGGACTTTTCTTGCCTTGATATCGATCATTTCACCCGTCTGCGGATTCCTTCCGGTTCGTGCCTTTCTGTCTTCGACCTTAAATGTCCCAAAACCCGGTACTGAGACCGTTTCACTGTTTTTGAGGGCACGGGTGATGGCTTCAAAGATACTATCCACTGCGGCCTTCGCCCCATTTTTAGAGCCTACGATCTCTGCGACTTCATTCACCAGATCTGTCTTATTCATACCTTATTATCCTCTCTGTTTGCGAAATAAATTGGACTTCAATCCCCATCGCGACGGCTGCGAGATGTGTAATCCTTCCATAGCCAGAATCGTGCCAACTCGGAATGGTATCCGGACGGCAACCGAACATTCCCGGACCGGGCGGTCTGCGGTCGGCTTAATAAGCTGTTTTTTATGGTTTTCACGTAACGCTGAAGGACGAATGACAAATAACGGACGGGAATCCAATGATCTTCATCCTCAGACCCCTCGAAAGGGCCCGGAATGCAAACAGGAAATTCCGGTTCCGGTGTCTGCGGCAAGCAGAATCTCAGGTTCCTATCCGCCCCCTTTGACCGAGCTAAAGATACCATTTTATATTGGACAGGATTCTGAAATAATCGTAATCTACAAAGAGATGATGAAAGCTGTGATGGTCTGGATTCCATTTTCTCCAAGAAACCTGCCTCGAACCGACCGCCTGAAAACAGGGATGACTTCAACGCGAAAAAAAGGGAGACGTATAAGTGCCCACTCGTTCTTGTCCAGGCCCTCCAGGGAGTCTACCTATGATGTCTGACCAACCTACCCATGAAGAGCTTCTGGAAAAGATCAGGGCCTTGGAGGCGCTGTCTTCGGCATTGAGGGATGAGGTGCAGGCGCTTCGACAGACGGCGCTCCGGTACGAGAGCATCTTCAATTCCGCTGCGGATGCATTTGTTGTGTACGACGCCCATGGTCATGTTTTGCACGCCAACCCTGAGGCCATGAAAATGTATGGGTACTCCTACGATGAAATAACCCGCCTCCGCGGTTACGATATGATTCACTCCAAATACCGCCATTTATTCGATCAATTTATTGAAAATGTAAGCAGCAGGGGTCATTTTCAGACCGAATCCCTGGATGTCCGCAAAGACGGGGCGCCGTTCCCCGTAGAAGTGAGAGGGACAGAATTCTATTACCAGGGTAAAAGGCATTTCCTGGCCATGGTCCGGGATATTTCAAAACGAAAACTGGCCGAAAAGGCATTGAAGGAGGCCCGCGACGAACTGGAAAGACGGGTTGAAGAGCGGACCCTGGATCTCGCAAGCGCAAACGAAAACTTGAAGCGGGAAATCCATGAACGCAGGATCGCGGAGGATGGCCTGAAACAGGCGAACCTGCAATTGGAGGCACTGATCAATGCAACCCCCGATGTCGTATATTTCAAGGATATCGATGGGAGGAACCTGATTGCAAACAAAGGCTTCGCATCCCTAATAGGTCTGGATCGCAAAGATATTATAGGCAAGACGGACGAGGAGATTCTCTCTCCTGAAATCGCCGCACGCTGCAGGAGTACGGACAGGGATGTTGCTGAATCCGGTAAACTTCTGCATTTTGAAGAAACCGCCCCTGGCCTTGACGGAAAAACGAGATACTTCGATACGATCAAGGCCCCCATATACAACGCTTGCGGGCATTTTCAGGGACTCGTAGGTATAAGCCGCGATATCACCACCAGAAAGCAGGCTGAAGAAATCCTGAAGGAGAGCGAGGAGAGGTTTCGCAAATTTGCCGACGAGGCATTCTTCGAAGGCATCATCTTTCTCGAAGAGGGGAGGATCCTGGACGTCAACCAGCGGTTCGCGACCATGTACGGCTATGACATGACGGAACTGATCGGAAGGGATCCCCTCGAAACCATAGCGCCTGAATCAAGAGAGAAGGTGAAGAGGAACATCCAGGAAAAATATGAAAGGCCCTATGAGGCCATAGGTCTCAGGAAGGACGGGACGACTTTCCCGACCGAAATCCACGCCAAAATGATCCTGCTTCATGGCAAGGAAATCAGGGTTGCCTCTACAAGAGACCTCACCCAGCAAAAACGGACAGAGGAAGAACGCCGTAGTTTTGAGGCCGCATTCCGTGAATCCCAAAAAATGGAGGCCATCGGGACCCTGGCAGGCGGCATCGCCCACGACTTCAACAATCTGCTCATGGCGATTCAGGGCCATACCTCTCTCATGCTTCTGGATCTGGAACCAGGTCATCCCCATACTGAACGGCTGAAGAAGATAGAGGAGGCCGTACAGAGCGGTTCTGATCTCACCAAACAGCTGCTGGGTTTCGCCATGGCGGGAAAGTACGAAGTCAGCCCGACGGACATCAATCAACTGATTCGTAAGAGTTTCAACCTGTTCGGCCGCACCAAAAAAGAGATCACCATACATGAAAAATATCAAGAGGGCATCTGGATCGTTGACGCCGATCAGGGACAGATCGAACAGGTCATGCTGAACCTCTATGTCAATGCCTGGCAGGCCATGCCCCGAGGGGGAGATCTTCACCTTGAAACGGAGAACGTCACGCTGAAGGAAGAAGATGTAGAGCCCTACCAGGTCGAGGCCGGACCATACGTCAAAATAACCCTCAGAGATACCGGTATCGGGATGGACGAGGCCACACTCGAGAGGATATTTGACCCTTTTTTCACTACAAAGGAAATGGGACGGGGGGCAGGATTGGGTCTTGCAGCGGTGTACGGCATTGTCCGAAACCATGGAGGATTCATCAGAGTGCTCAGCCGGAAAGGACAAGGAACCAGCTTCCATATATTCCTCCCAGCCTCAGACAAAGAAGTCAACCGAAAGAAAAGGCGACATTCCCCCTTGGAAAGGGGAAGTGAGACCGTACTCCTTGTGGACGACGAGGGCACCATCACGGACATCGGTGAAGAGATGTTACAGACCCTTGGCTACAAGGCCATCATCGCGCACAATGGAAGAGAGGCCGTTGACCTCTACCGGGAGCACATGGACCGCGTCGACCTTGTGATATTGGATATGATCATGCCGGAAATGAGCGGCGGGGAGACCTATGACATCCTCAAACAGATCGACCCGGACATCAAGGTCCTCCTTTCAAGCGGCTACAGCATTGACGGAGAGGCCGGCGAGATTTTGGAACGCGGGTGCACCGGGTTCATTCAAAAGCCCTTTACCGTGAATGACCTCTCCCAAAAGATCAGAGGGATATTGGGCGCCGGTCCGTCAAAATGACGCCCCCACCCCACCCTTGATCATGGCGAAGAGTGAAAGGGCACGGGCAAGTCAGCCCCAGAATCCTGCAGGCGCCGTCACGCGGTGGTCAAAGGATCAGCCCTGACGATGCACTAAGAAAGAATCACCAGGGCATCAACCGCCACGGCTTTGCTCCCCGCCAAGATCACGGGATTGATGTCGATCTCCTTTATCTCTTCCACTTCCAGCCCGATCCGTCCCACATTGATCAGCATATCGGCCAAGAGATCCCTATCCGCCGCTTCCATGCCCCGCACGGCCTCCAGGATCTTGTGTGCTTTGATCTCATCCATCATCTCCATTGCGTCCTGTCTTTCCAACGGTGCGACACGGAAGGAAACATCCTGCATCACTTCTGTAAAGATCCCCCCCAGGCCGAACATCACACAGGGGCCGAACTGGGGGTCACGGGTAAGGCCCATAACCAGTTCACGCTTTCCTTTAACCATCTCCTGGACCAGGACGGACCCCTCTTTTTTATCAAGCCGGGCCATGATCCACTCGAAACCTTCACCGGCCTCCTTTTCGTTTCTGATATCTGTCAGAATCAGACCCTTTTCCGTCTTGTGGGCGATAACCGGCGAGCACCCCTTGAGCACAAAGGGATAACCGATTTGAGCCGAGGCCTTCCGGAGCTCATCGAGATTGTGTGCGAGCACCTCTCTGGTCACGGGAATGCCGTAGGAGGAGAGGACGATTTTAGATTCATACTCCGAGAGGGTCTTTCGACCCTCTTTCAAGGCCTTTTCAATGACTTCCATTCTACTTCTCCTTCAGTGTCGCCCGATCCATCGATCCATGGCTCCGGGGATCAGGGAAATAAAAAGACGATTGATCATTTCTTATCCGTATCAAATTTTTCCATGAGCCTCCTGTAACGCCACAACACGGCCATCGCCGCCGCGGCCCTCTCCGGCGTGGGATAATTGACCAGTGCGCCGGATTCCTCCAGGTCCCGGATCTGTTCATCCCATATTCCCGGGGGCGCTGAAATACAACTGATGATCGGTTTTTTCTGCCCCCAGTCCTTCAGTATGGCCGCCAACCCCTTGAGGATCTCCACATTGGCCGAGGCAAACATCGTCAGCAGGAGGATCCCATGGATCCTCTCCTCCTTCATGACGGCCTTGACGATCTTCCCGATGGCCCCCGAGTCGTACCATGCAGGGCCCATATCCACAGGGTTGGACCTCAGGGCCAAGGGCGGCAGACAGGCGTTGATCTGCTCCTGGGTCCTCCGAGAGAAGGACGCGATACGCAGCCCCTCTCTTTCGCACAGATCGGAGGCTGCCATACCAGGTCCGGCCTGAGCCGTGAGAACCGCTATGCCGGGCCCTCCGACCAAGGGGCAGAGCGAAAGCGCCCTGGCCCCGTCCAGGAGCGCCTCACTGCCTTGTACCGACAGGATGCCCGCCTGGGAAAAGGCCCCGTCATAGATCTCCCCTCTTCCCGCCATGGACCCGGTGTGAGACCTGGAGGCCACATCCCCCACCCCGGCGGCGCCTGTCTTGTAAGCGATCAGGGGTTTTCGCCCCCCACAGGTCCTGGCCGCGTGTAAAAGATCCCGGGCCCTGTCGATACCCTCCACATAGAGGGCGATGACCTTTGTGTGGGGGTCGTCCATAAGATAGGCCAGCATCTCCGGGAAATCCACGTTCAACCGATTTCCCAGCCCCACAATCTTGCTCAAGCCGACATCGCCTCTTTGAGCCAGGAAACCCAAGAGATGGGCCATGCCCCCGCTTTGACTGACCAGCGCAATGTTCCCGGGCCTGATCCAAGAGAACTCCGGGGTGAAAGATGCATTGATGACAGGGGCGAAATTGATCATGCCGAAGGTGTTGGGACCGATGACAGGGATTCCGGCCCTCCGGGCTATGGCAAGGATTTCTTCGTGGAGATCCGCCCCCACCGGGTCTTCGATCTCTTTGAAGCCCGCCGTGATGAGGACGATCCCTCGGACACCCTTTTCCGCGCACTCCCCGAAGACCCCCGGAACCAGCTTCGCCGGCACCACGACAACCGCCAGATCGATCGGGCCGCTGAAGGCCCGGATCGAGGGATAGGACTTCAATCCCATGATATCTCCGGATGCCGGATTCACGGGAATGATCTCCCCCCTGAAACCGCCTTGAGTCAGACTCTTCATCACGTGGCAACCCAATTTTCCGGGATTGCCGGAGGCCCCGATGACTGCAACGGTGCGGGGGCTGAAAAGACGTTCTAGATTCGCCATCTCTTTTCTCGCATGCGCAAAACGTTGACCCATTGAAAATCACTCCGTGATCTAGACCGCTCGGGTTTCCAAGCGACTTAACTCGTGCTCATCCGGAAATGGGCACTCCCGGATTCGCGCTAACAGCCCTCAGCGATCAGCTATCAGAAAAAGCTATTCAAAAACAAGGCATTAGGCTGAGCGCTGAATGCCGATAGCAGACCACTCCACCCAGAAATCATCTATTTCCGGGTGGAAACTAACTCGTGCTCCTGTGCATCGGTCTCCAAAACAAGTCTATTCCCGTTGACGATACAAAACGATCATCTTCACATTGAGGTCGCCGAGGCCGCGGAGAAGACATCGCGGCCCCTGCTTAGGGCGGCGATTTCTGTCTTGAACTTGGACAAAGGTGACTTCTTTGCCGGTCCTACTCTAACATTTCCAGGTCAGGATCGACCGGTTCCTGACCCGGGGCCAAGATGCCGCGACGCGACAAAAGGGATCCCTCGAGCCGGTGGAGTTCCACAAGGGCCTTGAGGTAGCTCACCACCGCCTCGACCTCCGATATCTGGCTTGAGATCAGGTCCCTGTGTACCTGGGCCACCAGGAAACTCGTAGACCTGCCCACCCGAAACTTTTCGGCCTCGATCCGCATTTTTTCTTCCTGGAGCTTACGGGTCGCAGAAGTGGCTGAAATCTGTTGCCTTGCACGGGTCACCTCGATATAGGCGGACCGCACATCCAGTTCGACCAACTGGGACAGGTTATCGAGTGCCCTCAACGCCTGATCCCTGGACAGGGTCGCACGCTCATGCCTTGCCCTGGCCCCCCTGTTACGGAAGGGGTACTGAAAGGTCAGGCCCACCATGGCGTCGTAGCCGTCATCCGTGATATCACTTATGGAGCGACCGAAGGACTCGGCATAGCCGGTCTTTCCCAGGGTGATGAAAAGATCCATTTTGGGGAGCATTCCGTTCCGCGTCCTGACGATCTCAATCTCCCCGACCCTCACCCCCAGGCGCGCCTGATTCAAATCCGGACGGGAATGCCTTGCCAATGCCACGTGTGCGTCCACCGGATCCAAGGGGAACTCCGGCACCAGGGGACCGTTCAGCAGATGGACCTCACCGGCCAGGGGACCGCCCCCCCCGGGATTGATCAACCGCAGAAGTTGCAGATTTGTTGTGGCCCGGGAACTGCGTGCATTGATGAGATCCTGCCTCCGCAGGGCCATCTCGGCCTGGACGGCCGTCAGTTCCGTCTCCGCCAGTTTCCCCACGCTGACCATCTCTTCGGTCTCCCGGAGTTGCTGCTCAACAACTTTCAAGGACGCCAGGACAATCTCAATACGCCGCTGGGCCAGGGCATAGTCCCAGTAGATCTCCTCGACGGATGCCACAAGGGTCTCGGCAAATCCCCGGAGTTCGTATTCCGAGATTCGTGTGTCGATTTCGGCCTGTCTGAGCCGGGCAAGGTTGACATCCTTTCCCCTTCCCTGAAGAAGCGCCTGGGTCACGCTCAGACCGACCCGGTATTCATACCAGTCACCGTACCATGCCGTCCAGGGCCGGTAGGAAGAGACATCAACGCCGGCGTCCGTGCCCGTGGCAAAAAATTTGGAGACCCCTATCTTGGCCTCCGTGTCACGCGTCTTGTCATCGGATATCTGGCGAAGGGTCCTGGACCTTTCTTTGACGCTTCTCCTCGAGTAGTCGATGGAGCCATCCAGCACGGGGTCAAAGGTTGCTCTTTCCTCACCTTCAAAGGTCCTCCTGATCGCCGGGTTCAGTCGTTCGAGGGCCAGGGAACGGTTGTTTTCAAGGGCCAGCAGGACGGCATCCTCTATCGTGATTTTCAGAGGTCCCCCGGTTTCAGGCGCGGGCTCAGGAATACCCGGCTTGTATATCCTGGTCCCCGCCGTGAGCCTCTCTTTCCCTCCTGTTCGGTCCACAGGTCTTTCCAGTTCGCCCGCCAGGGCCGCTGACAGGATCAGAACAGGAATCAGGCCGGCCGACATGGAAATCAGGACTCCACGAATCCGGGAGGCCGCGGCGCCACGACCGATGCCCAAATCTTTTGCGACATGTTTACCCAAACGCATCCGTTGACAGGTCCCTTCTTGCCGGGCGTCTCTTGACGGGGTGTTCCGCCCCGACAAAACCGCCTCAATACGCAGGTTTCTTCTCTTTCCTTCCATGTCCTCCAAACAGGGCATAGACTGTGGGGACAAAGATCAAAGTAATGAATGTGGAACTCAAAAGGCCGCCAATGACGGCCCTTGCCATGGGTGCCTGGGCTTCGCCTCCTTCTCCGACCCCAATGGCCAGGGGTGCCAGGGCCAGCATGGTGGTCAAAGCGGTCATCAAGATGGGTCTGAGCCTTCTTCTTCCGGCCTCTTCGATGGCCTCCCTCAGAGGCATGCCGTCCCTGCGCCAAAGGAGACCGATATGATCCACGAGCAGAATGGCATTGTTCACGACGATGCCCCCCAACATGATACACCCTATGTAGGATTGCACATTAAAGGTGGTATCGGTCAGCAGGAGCATAAGTATGACCCCGATAACGGCCAGAGGCACGGAAAACATGACGATAAAGGGATCCCGAAGGGACTCGTAGAGGGATGCCATGACCATGTATACGAGCACCAGAGCCAGGACGATCCCGAGCCCCAATTCATGGAAGGCCTTCTGTTGTTCTTCATAGTCTCCCGCGAAGACGATGCTGAAATGACTGGGCAGGGGAATGGCACGCAGCCCTTCTCGGACGTCCACCAGGATGGAACCCAGGTCTCTTTCAGTAATGTTGGCCGAGACGGTGATGATGCGCTCCTGGTCTTTTCGCTCGATGAGGACGGGACCGGAACGGGGTCTTGCATGCACGACGTTTCGCAAAATGACCGGTTCGCCCTCGGCATTGATGAAAGGGAGGTCAAGGACTTCATCGAGGGATTTTTGTTCCGCTTCCTCGAGTTTCACGAGGATTCTGTACTCTTTTCCATCGTCCCTGTAGTAGCTCGCGGCGGTCCCGGAGAGCACCGTCTGGAGCATGGCGGCTATTTGAGACACGGTCACCTTCATATCCGCCGCCTTCTGGCGGTCTACGATAATCAATTCTTCAGGCGTTCCCATCTCACGGCTCACCTGGGCATCCGTAACCCCGTACACGCCCTCCACGATCTCCTTGACGCGTTGGGCGATCACGTCGGCCATTTCCAGATCGTGCCCCCGGATTTCCACCTGAACCTGCTCTCCGGAAGACGTTCCAAGGCGCAGGATGAAGAGCCCCTGCCCTGCCCGGGTCCGGATGATCATGCCCGGCATGTGACTGAACTTCCCCCGTAAGTCCCGCGCGATTTCTTCGCTTGAACGCTTTCGTTTCGCCACCGGTACCAGGGCGACGCGCATTTCTCCAGTGTGGGATTTCAGCCCCCGCCAGCCTCCGCCTCCTATACGGCTTACGGTATTCCTGGCTTCAGGAATCTCTCTTGAGACAATGGCCTCTATTTCTTCAAAGGCTCCATCCGTGACTTCAAGCCGCGTCCCCACGGCCATCTCCCCGTAGACCCTCACTTCGCTCTCGTCCGTGCTCGGCATGAATTCCACGCCCACCAGAGGGACCAGGGCGAGACTCCCGGCCAGGAGCAAAAGGGCACCGGCGATAACCGTCTTGGGGAAGTCAAGTGCCCGGTGGAGGAAAATCTTGTAATGCTCTTCCAGGCGCCTGTGGAGGCGAGGGGAGGACCCCGACCCGCCACGGCCTCCCATCCCTTCACGCACACCCATCCAGCGGGAACCCGATTTTGCCCCCGGGATCCTCGATGCCAGCATCGGCACAAGGGTCAGGGCCACGGCCAGGGAACAGACGAGAGAAAAACCCACCACAAAGGATAACTGCTTGAACATGACCCCGGACATGCCCCGAACAAAAATCAAGGGCAGAAACACGGCCAGGGTGGTCAGCGTGCTGGCGATTACGGCGGCCGTGACCTCTTCGCTTCCAATAACGGCGGCCTCTCCGGGATCCAGTCCCAGTTCCCGATGTCGGTAAATGTTCTCGAGAACCACGATGGCGTTGTCGACAAGCATGCCTATCCCGAGGGCAAGCCCTCCGAGCGTCATGAGATTCAGGGTGAAGCCGCCGAAATACATGAGTCCGAAGGAGGCCACAATCGAGACGGGGATGGCGGTTGCAATGACCGCCGTGCTGGGGATACTTCGCAGGAAGAACAAGAGCACGATGACCGCCAGGGCACCGCCGTAGAGGATGGAAGATCCCACATTGGTGATGGATCGCTGGATATATTCAGAGGTATCGATGATCGGCGTCACTTGCACATGTGGAATATCCGCGTTTATCCTCTCGATTTCTCTCAGGACCCCACGGGCCACCTCCACCGTATTCTTTCCCGACTGCTTGTTCACAGCCAGCCGAACCCCGGAGCGGCCGTCAATCCGGACCATGTTGGTGACCTTTTCCCAGGAATCCTCGACCTTGGCGATCTCCCTGATCTGTATGGGTACACCGTCCCGAACGGTCACGACGGTATTTCTCAACTCTTCCAGGTTACTGTACACCCCGGGGGTCCGGATCCGGAGATCGAGATTTCCGTATTCCAGGGTCCCGGCAGGCAGATTCACATTGCCTTCCTTGATTCTCGTCACGATTTGTTCCAGGGGTATCTTCAGGGCATTCAGCTTTGCGGCGTTCAGGTTCACGTGGATCTCCCGTTCCACCCCCCCGTGGATATCCAAGGCGGCAACGCCGGGGACCCTTTCGATGCGGTATTTGATCTGGTCTTCAATGACCCTCCGGAGTTGTACCGGATCCATGTTACTCGAGGCGCCGAGGATCAGTACGGGAAAACTGGCCATGTCGAATTTTCTGAGAACGGGTCTTTCCACGTCTTCCGGCAGTCTGGGAATGACCCTGTCAAGCCGGTCCCGGACGTCATTGGCCGCAGCATCCAAATCAGTGCCCCAGGCAAAGGTGACCCGAAGGGTGCTCAGCCCTTCGGACGATATTGATGAGACCTCTTCAACCCCGGGGACCGCCGCCAGGGCCTCTTCAAGAGGGCGGGTCACCAATTCTTCAATTTCTTCGGGGCTGGCGTTTTCGTAAACAGCGTTGATGCTCAGGGTAGGATAAGTGATATCGGGCATCAGATCGATGGCCAGGCGGCTCCAGGCCACGGCACCGAGGAGGATGACGATCAGAGAGGCCATGATGGTGAAGATGGGACGCTGGACCGCCAGGCGAGAGATTCTCATGGGGTCTCCCCCGGTTTCTTCTCTGGAGATTTTTCGGGTTTTGCCCTTGTACCCCCTGTTGCAGCCGGGCCCCCTGGCCCGTCTCCCGAGAGGATGACGGACGAACCATCCTCAAGCAGATGATGACCCAGGGTGACCACCCAGCCGGAGACATCGGGGCTCAGGATTTCCGCCCTGTCTCCGTTTACAATGCCCGTGGTGACCGGAACAAAATGTGCCTTTCTCTCCTGGGGATCAACCAGGAACAGGCCTCTTTGCCCCTCCCTTTCGACCAGTGCCGCAATCGGCACCACCTTCGTATCTTCGTGCTCTTCAAAGGCAAGCTGCGCCCTGACAAACATGCCCGGCTTCAGGAGATGTTCGGGATTTGGAATCTCGATTTCCACCCTGGCCTGTCGAGAGGCCTCCTTCAGCAGGGGCGCAATCCGGATGACCTTCCCCGGGAAGGTCTGGCCGGGAAAGGCATCCGTGCTCACGAGGGCCTCTTTTCCAACGCTGATGAGGGAATAGTCCCGTTCGATCACGTGGATGACGGCTGTGATGGAACTGATATCCAGGATGGAAGCAATAGGGGTATTGGGAGCGAGAAGAGCCCCTTCATCCACGAATCTTTCTCCAACGAACCTGGCCCCGTTCTCATCTTCCCATGAAACATGGATCTTTGAATAGGAGAGGCGAATCTCAGCGGCCCTCAGGGCCGCCTGCCTCTGGGCCAACTGGGCCATGGCCACCCTCCGTTTGGCCTCCTGGTTGTTGTACTGGGCCCTGGCCGTATCCAGTTCCGACTCCGAGGCGATCTTCTTTTCCCGAAGGGCCGCGGTCCGCTCCAACTCCCGTTTGGCGATCTCATGGGTGATGCGGCTTTCCTCCAGAGTCGCACGTGCCACTTCCAACTCCGCCCTGGCCTGGTCCACCTGCTGGCGGTATTCGTCATCATCGAGAACCGCGATTAATTGTCCGTTTCTGACCGGATCTCCGATATGAACGAAAAGCTTTTCAAGCCTGCCGGATATTTTCGGCGCTACGACAAACCGTGACCTGGCCAGGAGAGACCCCACGAACACCCCGGTATCTCGAATGGAAGCCTTCTTTATAGGCGATATATCCACGGCTACCGCCACATCCCGTCGATCGCGGTCAAGGCCCTTTGGCTGCGAAAATCGCTGTTGAATCTTCCATCCGATAAGGCCGAGGCATGCGACGACAACCAGGATAGGTATTATCTTTTTCATGATCAGACGGTTGATGACATCGAAAAAAGGTCGAAAAACGACTTGTTAGAAAATCACCCTGTGTGGATGCATCCGAAAAAGATCTCTGGGCATGACATCATGTCTGCATCATCTTCACGATTTCCGCAGTCAGTGCATCACTGTCAAAAGAAAAGGCCACGGTGCCCTTTTCAACCTCAAAGGTCACGAGACGGGTCCCGAACTCTTCAGCAACAGCCTCCAGCAGATCCCTGAATCTGACCGCTTCTGGATGATCCGGGGTGTCCACGTCCTCCGAGAACAGGTCGACTTCAATAACGCCCATTGAATCTAACGATCCTATGAAAAAATTACAGGTCTTTATTTTGAAAATATCTACCTCGTAGATACGCTATAGATCTTACTGAATACAATTTCTTGGCTGTTTTATGCAAGAAATTACTTTAAAGGCCGTCCAAATGGCAATGCCCGCTTCACTCCGGCCAAGCGCAATGCTCACTGGATATTCGAGAAAGTGCGGGATTTCATAAACCTATGGAAAAAGCCGACAGAGGCGCTCATGGAGGCTATGGAGACCCAAAAATAAGGTGCAAGGGGTAAGTCATTGATCAAACTGACTAAAAGTTACGTAACGTTAAACAACTAACGGAAACCACCCCTGGTAGGTGGCACGGACGCATAGTGCTGTGAGCGGGGGGGGCCGGAAGGCTTGCGCCAAAGCCTGTCCAGAATGTATTCTCCATGCCATCCCACTCTCAATCCCGCAGGAGCCTTTTGGGAGAGTCTCTCTCAGGACTACTCATTCAGCAGTTTCAGCAATTCATCATGAATCAAGCGGTTCGTTGCAAGACAGTCAGGCAATTGGACCCGGTATGGCTCACCTCTCATGGTCGTACACCGCCCGCTCGCCTCTTTGACAAGGAGTATACCGGCGGCCCCGTCCCAGGGTTTCAGTCCCGGCTGGAAATAGGCATCCAACCAGCCCGCCGCCACATAGGCCAGGGCCAGTGCCGCCGAACCCATGGCGCGCACCGTCCCACAGCGGGGGAGGAGCCGGTGCAAATAGCGCAACATTCGCTCGCGCACCTCATCTTCATGTCCCCAGTCCACGCCTACCAGGGCATTTTTAAGCGCCGTTTCGCCGCTGGCGCGAATCGATGCGTCGTTGAGCCGTGCCCCGGCCCCCCTGTGCGTCACGAATGTCTGATCGCGCAAGGGGTCGTGGATCACCCCTATGAGCGGTTCCCCGTGCTCCAGCACTCCGATGGAGACCGCGAATACCGGATGATGGTGTGCATAATTGGTCGTCCCGTCCAGGGGATCCACCACCCACGTCATTCCGCTGCCGATGGCCTCGCCTCCAGCCTCTTCAGAGAGGATGGCGTGATCCGGGAACCGGCTCCGGATCAACTCACAGATCAACGATTCCGCCGCCATATCGGCATCGCTCACCAGATCGCGAAAGCCCTTCATGGTTAGGCTGCGTCCACCGGGATAACGCTCTGAAATGATCCGACCGGCCCCGCGCGCCGCCTCGACGGCTGTCTTCAGCATATTCTATTTTCCTTTCCCGAACATCTCAGGCCACTGTAACTGCATATAGACCATGATTCTATCAGCGGATTCCCGGGGGAGACAAGATGTCCGATTGCACTATGACTTCGGGATGTTCGGGTTCTTCATAGGGTGCAGAAATACCAGGCATCGCTCCCTTTAATTTCCCTTCGCCCGCACGCTTATAGAGGTCCTTTTCAACAGGCTGACCCCGGCGCAACGACTCCCGCGCCTTGCACGTCTTCAGGGGGCATTGTATGTAAATCTCTGAAAAATCGGGAATCAGACGTCTGGCCGGATCCCGGAACTCCCTGCGATTTGCGGTTGCATCGATGATCACCTTCCTCCCCCCTCTCTGATCAGAAGTTGCGCCGTCATGACCGGCGACCGATATACGATAGCCCGTTCTTGATTGGTGTATTTTGGATTGGGCGTGACCACCTTCTGTATATGATCAAGGCCGAGGGTGACCGCTTCAATCCCCGATCCTGACAATTTTTCCAACAGCTCTTTCAAGATGGTGCTTTTGCCTGAACCCGGCAATCCGGTCAGCCATACACAGAAGTTCATTGACCCTCCAGATATGCCGCGATCTTCTCGGGGTCGAATCTGGCTGTCTCAAGGACGGAAAGCCCGAATTCAATCAGTTTTCTTTTTGTTTCGATGGTATCGTTCGGATAAAATTTTGGGTTGGCAACGACCAATGCCCTAAAGGCGAAAAAAGGCTGTGCAATCTCAAAAAAAACCGCATCCTCGGTCTTTTCAAGGTAAGCATCCAAGAAGATCCGGAGCAGATCAGCAAAGGGCCCATCAAAGGTCCCGCGATCTTTAACCGCGTAATGAATATAGTTCATGCCAAGACAGGATACATCGTCGGCCGCTTCGCCCCAGCTCCCTCTGGAGCGGTCCAGCAGGATAAAATCGTTCTCCTGCAATCGAATGTTCCCCGGATGATAATCGCCGTGCACGCTGCACAACCGTTCTCCCCGATCCCTGATCCTCCCCCACCAGTCCAAAGACTTACCGGCATAGGCGACCAATTCCCTATCCGTCGTGAAATCAACCGGGTCGTAGGCATCAATGATTCCCATGATGCACTCGCCATGCCCGACCAGATCTCTAATCCGCCTTCTGTAAAGGGTCTTCGCGTCCCCACCCGGATATCTGAGCGCATGGACATCCGCGATGAAACGGGCGAGCATCCTGGCCCGTTCCCTGTCCAAGTCGTTCAGGCGACCCCGCTTCAAGATCGCATCCAGATCCTCGAAATACGAGACCCCTTCGGCCTCCTCCATGAATATGTAGAACTCCCTTGCATCTTTAACGGATATGAGTCTCTCGGGCGATTCTCCCACCACATCCGTGGCCCTCACATGCTTGGGCATTTCATTGAAGTTGGCCTGGGCGAGGAGGAGGACCTGGGCCCTGTCGGAATAATGATCATGTCCGAATCTGGAATGAAAGAGGGTCTTCATGATCAAACGCTCTTCGCCCCGGGGATGGGTGAATCTCACCAGATAGGCCGTGCCATGCACCCCCTCGCCCAGCGGTTCCATGGAGAGCAGGCGGGTTTTTAATCCGAAACGTTCCTTTAGATAATTCTCAACCTTCGTGCCGATATCCATCAGTCTTTCTCCATATTCCCCGCATGGCAAGCGATCGCAACGGGATATATCGGCGGGTCTTCCTGATGCTCACCAGTATACGGCCATGTCTGCGCTGCATATAGGGATACTGGATATCTTTTATAGTGATCTCAGGCTTGTCAAACACACCGAGCGCGCCCATCTTTTCTTACCGCAGCCTTCCCCCAACGAGCTCCATCAGGTTCACAGGCGGGGCTCCGAGTCCGAGAGTCCTGAAGAGACCTGAGTTGGATTCGTCGGAATCTACTACCAGAACAAAGTAACCTCTCTCCATGTGCGGAGATGGCCTGGATGTAGGCGGCAATGGAATCAGGGCAGAGAGGACCTCGAATGTTGTCCCGGGTTTCCGTCTCCTCTGAGTTTTGATTGGGGTCAGGTAAAGGACTGGCTTTCTTTTTCCCTCTCTCAGAGGTGCCGTTGCGTATCTGAGTGCCGTTAAAGCCGACGATCCTCACCAGGCGTTGGGGTCGAAGGAGCACGGGATGGATGTGCCAAAAGAAGGCCGGGACTGCCACGACCCACATCACTAAAATATTGCCTTGCGTTGTCCTGTGGTCACCTCAGCCGCCTTGGTGTCCCCATACTACATTTTTCGTATGAATCTAGCCCTTTCCAATAACTGTGCGGAAATCATGATTTCCTTTCGAATTTTTCAAAGGGCTAAGGTGTTACTATTTTCCAATATGGCAGAGGAAAAATCAAAAAACAACGACCTCGGGAAACTTTTTTTGATTTTTTTCCTTTTCAAAGAAATCTCGGCCACCAGCTTCCGCTCGTTATGTCGAATATCCAGGGGGCTCAAGGCGTCCTTGACATTGCACCGGCCCGGTGATAATTAGCTTTTCTTACTGAAAACAATACCGCACACAAACCATTGTGAAGGGGTGAATCCATGACCTTTCAGGAATTGATCATGTCTTTGGAGAAGTTTTGGGCCGACAGGGGATGCGTGATTCAGCAACCCTACGATCTCGAGGTGGGGGCGGGTACTTTTAATCCGGCGACACTTCTGAGGGCCCTGGGTCCCGAACCCTGGTATGTCGCCTATGTCGAGCCTTCCAGAAGGCCGACGGACGGCCGGTACGGGGAAAATCCCAACCGTCTGGGCCACTATTACCAGTACCAGGTGATTATGAAACCCTCCCCCATCGACATACAGGAGATCTATCTGGACAGCCTGAAGGCCCTGGGGCTCGATCCCTTGGACCACGACATCCGTTTCGTCGAGGATGACTGGGAATCTCCCACCCTCGGGGCCTCCGGCCTGGGATGGGAAGTCTGGCTGGACGGCATGGAAATCACACAGTTCACCTATTTTCAACACGCCGGGAGTATCCGGCTCGACCCCATTTCGGTGGAGATCACATACGGACTTGAAAGAATCGCCATGTATCTCCAGGAAAAGGAAAGCGTATATGATCTCTCCTGGAACGGCAGAGTGACATACGGGGATGTCCACAAAAAAGGGGAGTGGGAACTGTCCACCTACTGTTTCGAACTGGCGGACGTGGAGATGCTCCTGAAGATGTTCGACTTGAGCGAAAAGGAATGCATCCGGGTCAGCGAGCGGGGGATCGTCCTGCCGGCCTATGACTATTGCCTGAAGTGTTCGCATCTTTTCAACATCCTTGAGGCGAGAGGAGCCATCAGCGTTACGGAGCGGACACAATATATCGAGCGCATCAGGAACCTGGCCCGATTTGTTGCCAAGAATTATCTCGCCCAGAGAGAAGACATGGGTTTCCCGCTTCTGAACAGACAGTAACATTGCCGAGACAAAAATCGTAACCGTTAATGAGAGAGGGCATATGGCTGGTGAATTGCTTTTTGAAATAGGTACGGAAGAGATCCCTGCTGATTACCAGAATGACGCATTGAGAGAATTTCTGCGATTGGCCGAGACCTATCTGAGGGAAAACCGCATTGACTTCGGACAAGGGCTGGAAACCTACGGAACACCCAGGCGCCTCGTACTGATCGGCAGAAATATCGCCGACAGACAGGAAGACACGGTCCAGGAATTCACGGGGCCTCCAAAAAACGCGGCCTATGATCAGGAAGGCAACCCCACAAAGGCCGCTATCGGTTTTGCCAAAAAACAAGGGCTGTCCGTCGAAGAACTCGATATCCTGCCTACACCCAGGGGCGAATATCTTTATGTAAAACGCCGGATTCCCGGAAGGCCGACCCGTGAGATCCTTTCGGAAATCCTCCCTCGTCTGTTGGCGGACCTGCCTTGGCCCAAGTCCATGCGCTGGGGAAGCCTCAATTTTCCCTTTGTCCGGCCCGTCCACTGGATCCTGGCCCTGTTCGGAGGAGAGGTGGTTCCCTTCGAGACAGCCGGCGTGGTGAGCGGGAACCATACAAGGGGACACCGGTTCATGTCCCCGGATGCGGTGGAGGTCAAGGGCCTTCAGGACTATCTCGATAAGATCAGATCAAAATATGTGATCATCGACCCTGAAGAGCGGGCAAAGGCGGTCAACGAGGCGACTGTCGCAGCCGCCGCGACCGTATCCGGGACCCCCATGGAGGACCCCGAACTGCTCACGAACGTGACCAACATGGTGGAATGGCCCTCTGCAGTCTGTGGCAGCTTTGACAGGGCTTTGATGAAACTCCCCGACCCGGTGCTCATCACGCCCATGAAAAAACACCAGAAGTATTTCCCCGTAAGGGACACGGAGGGGCATTTGATGCCCTATTTTGTGGCGGTGAACAACACCGTGGCCCGAGACGAAAGGATGGTTCAAAAGGGACACGAAAGGGTCCTGACGGCCAGGCTGGCCGACGCTGATTTCTTTTTCAAGGAAGACAGAAAGCGACCCCTGGAGGCCCGCCTCGAGGATCTGAAAAATGTCATCTACCAGGCCGATCTGGGGACATCCTATGCCAAGGTACAGCGCTTTACGAGACTGGCCGAGTACCTGGCGGGACAATTCGCACCTGAGAAAATCAAGGAGATCCGTCTCGCCGCAGGGCTCTGCAAATGCGACCTGGAGACCGAACTCGTCATGGAATTCACCTCCCTGCAGGGCGTCATGGGCATGGAATACGCCCGCCTCGACGGCCATCCCGATGAGGTCTGCCTCGCTATTTTTGAACACTACCTCCCGGACAGGGCAGGCGGAGAACTGCCCACCTCCATCATCGGGGCCGTCGTGGGGATGTCTGATCGTATGGATACCATCACCGGCTGCTTTGCCGTCGGGCTCGAGCCCACGGGCGCGGCAGATCCCTTTGCCCTTCGCAGACACGCCCTGGCCATTATCCGCATCACGGAGGCCTTCGGTTGGGACATCTCCCTTCAGGACTTCATCACCGAATCCATTGACGTGCTTCATGAGGAGATTGCCTTTGACCGTGACGCCGTATTCAACAAGGTCACCGAGTTTTTCAGGGAAAGATACAAACAGATGATGCTCCGTTCAGATTACACCTCCGACCTTGTGGAGGCCGCCATCTCGGTGCGTTTCGACCATATCAAACCGCTTCGCTCCAAGATCGAACATCTCAAAAAATTTGTCATGGAATCCGAGGAATTCGAATCCCTCGTGCTGACCGTCAAGCGTGTTTCCAACATCCTGAAAAAACAGGACCGGGCCGTCGCGGTAGATCCCGCTCTTTTCAAAGAGACCTGCGAATCGGCCCTTTGGGATGCTTACGGCGCCCTGAAAGACGACGTGCAGAAGTTGGTGGAGGGGGGGAATTACCTGGATGCCCTGAACCTGATGGCCGGGCTCAGAAAGCCCGTGGATGAATTCTTCGAGGGTGTGGAGATCTTCACCAAGGAGGATCCCCGGCTCAAAGACAACCGGGTGGGGCTGTTGCAGGAACTGTCTCGGTTTTTTTCCAACCTGGCCGATTTCTCAAAGTTTTCAATTTAAGGTCTTTTTATGAGGATATAGAGATCCCCTTCGTGTTTCAGGTGACCGGCGGCCAACTCAGCATAGGGACCGCTTCCCCAAAAAATATCCGCTCTTCCGGCCCCCCTGATCGCACCGCCCGTATCCTGGTTCATGACAAAGCGGGAGAATCTTGTCCAGTCGATGATTTCCCCTCTGTCGTCGGCAACAGGTTTCTCTGTTGATATAAAGGCCAGGGCACCCTTTGGAAAGAGGCGGGAATCCAGGGCGATGGATCTCCCGGGGGTGAGAGGGACGTTGATGTTGCCCACTACAAGGCGGTCCTCCAGGACCCTGAAAAAGACATAGGAAGGATTGTGATTCAGGACCTTGCCGACCATTTCGGGCCTTTCGGTAAAGAAACGGCGGATGCGCTGCATGGACATTTCCTCCCTGCTCAAAAGCCCTTCATCCAGTAGATACCTTCCGATGGAACGAAAAGGACGGCCGTTTTTGCCCGCATACCCTACGGACAGGCTTCCCCCATCCATAAGTTTCAGTCGTCCGGAACCCTGTATGTGAAGAAAGGCCACATCAACAGGATCCTTCAGCCAGGCGATCTCCAGCCCTTTCCCGGCCAGGACACGCTTTTCCTCAATCTCATCACGGGCATAGTATGGACGGACATGATTCCCGTCGATCCTTGCAATAATGCTCTTACCCCTAAACTCTCCACTGAAAGGACTCAGATCGATCGTGATCAGGTCATCGGGCGTTCGATAGAGGGGATATTTGAAGTCTTCATCAGGTGCAAGCCCCCCCTCATAGACGGGTTCGAAGTATCCTGTGAAGAGCACGTGTCGGCTGCCGGACCGCCCCGCAGCACGGTAGACAAGGAAGTCCTTTTTGATCCTTTTGTTCAGGTCCCTGGGATCGGGATTTTCATCCAGGATCCGAAGGAAGGCCTGTTGACTTTCCATGACCTGCTGACAGGTGAATTGGTCGGGCCCGTACCGGAAAACGTGATCAGGAGGGAGGCGGCCCAGGTACGCCAGATTGCGTCTCACCGCCCCGGCAAGAGAGGAGACGTCCAGGTCATCCTTGAATTTTGGATAAAAGAACCGCACAGACACGAGGGCCTGTTCCGGATCACGGACCTCCTGTCGAAGTGCCGGATGACACCCCAGCAGGGATAGAATAACAGCCAGGACGAGGATGTTAAAAAAAAGGCTGAAAATCCCCTTTAAACCCGACACGGATTTCATGAAAATTCTCTCCCGGTTACAGAAATGATCATTGTGTCTGAAACAGCGCAATTTCCTTCACATGAAGCAGGCACTCGGCGATACAGTATGAATTTAGCCCTTTCCAATAACTGTGTGGAAATCATGCTCCCTTTCTAAAGTGACCAGCGGGAGGACGCCGTCTTTTTGCGATTTATCCGTGGGGGAAACCCCAGCTCGACAAAGTCGAGAATGGGGAGGGGGCAGAACTCCCCCATGGATAAATCGCAAAAAAGACCAGTCCGGGAGCTTCGGAACGTAAGAAAGGGTGCATGATTTCCTTTCGAATTTTTCAAAGGGCTAAAGTGTTACGCGATCCAAAAGATTCATCTCCACCTTGGGGTTCCCCCGCGCCCGGGCACCGGAGAGCGGTCAATCCAGTCCTCATATGGGCCACTCTCCCCGTTCTTCCAGGACCTCTTTGTAAACACTCAGGGCCTCGTTCACTGCAGGCATGCCTGCATAGGTCGCCACCTGAAAAAAGACCTCCGCCAGCTTTTTCGGGTCGCAGCCCACATTGAGGGCGGCGTTGACGTGGAGTTTCAACTCCTCTTTCGCCCCTATGGACGCCAGAATGGCGCAAGCCACCATCTGCCTTTCGGGTAGCGTCAGGACATTTCTTGAATAGAGATTCCCTGTGATAAACATGGAAAAATCATTGGCCAGATCCCTGTCAAAGGACTTCCACAGGAGATAGGGAGGATCCATTTTGATGCCTTTTCCAAACAGTTTTTTGGCGGTCTCCTGCGTCCTCTTTCTTGTCGTATCATCATTCACCGGGAATATCCCTCCTTTCGGTCAAAAAAAGCTGCCCCTCCAGGGTGTTTCCAGGGCATGGATGATACCCTTTAGGCCTTTCCTGCGCCGTTTGTCAAGGATTATGCCCGAGGCGACGGCGGGATTTCAATGAACACTTCATCGTCAGCCGATGGATTCCGGTCCATCCCCGGGCACCGACAAGGGATAAGATGCAAGGCGCCGAGGAGTGACGCCCGAGGCCGATGTGCGATATGCCGCCGATCATGCCTTGAAGGTGGATCCAGGGGTGGATCAGGGGCTTGACGTCGGCTCAGCCCTGTGGGATAAATATATGATTTTTTAGGAGAGGCCGCAGTGGACTGGACCTATGGCAAGGGCCGGCGAATGGCCCGATCTGAGACAAAACGTTGCTCCCTAGCACGAGGGATGTGGCATATTTACCACACACTGGTGCGTCCGCCGAGCCTAGCGTATTGATGCCGCCATTTCGCCGAAATTTAATTTTACAAAAAAAACAAATAGTTAAAAAAGTATCCCCCTCGATGTATCTTTTAGTCGGACAACCGGCACAGTCTTTGCTGAGGCATGAATGGATTGCGTAGCGGATTATTTCCCACGAATAAGGAGAATGGACTTGGATTACAGACAGAGAACGATACAAAATAATGTAAGTTGTACCGGCATCGGGCTTCATTCAGGGGAAAAAGTCAGCATCACCATTAAACCTGCGCCTGCTGACAGCGGCATAGAGTTCATCCGCAAAGACCTTCCCGGCAACCCCTCGATCCGAGCCCGGTTCAAAAACGTTGTGGATACGAATCTCTCTACCACAATCGGGAATAATGGGCATCGGGTGGCCACCATTGAGCATCTGATGGCCGCATTTTTCGGCCTTGGTATTGACAACGCAAGGGTTGTGGTCGAAGGTCCTGAGGTACCCATCATGGACGGAAGTTCAGCCCCCTTTGTGTTCCTGCTCAAGAGCGTGGGCATCAAAGAGCAGCACAATCCTAAACGTTTTGTGGTTATCAACAAACCCTTCGAGGTCCGTGAAGGCAATAAGTCTGTGACCATACTTCCTTCCAATGAGCTCCGGATCACCTACACCATTGATTTTCAGCATCCCCTTGTAGGAGATCAGAAATATGAATTGTCCTTTTCCGGGAAAGACTTCGTAAAGGAAATAAGCCGAGCCAGGACATTCGGATTCCTAAATGATATAAAGATATTGAGAGAAAACGGCCTCGCCATGGGCGGTTCTCTCGACAACGCCATTGTGATGGATGAGTTCAGGATCCTCAATGAGGACGGTCTGAGATATAAAGACGAGTTCGTCAGACATAAGATCCTTGACTTCATAGGCGATCTGGCAATTCTCGGATATCCTGTTATCGGCCACTTCATCGTTGAAAAATCCGGCCATTCGCTTAATCACGCCATGTTGAGAGAACTCATGGAAAACAAAAAATTCTGGGAGGAGATGGAATTTGAGAATCCCCACGAGCTTGTGGAGAAGAGCCTGAAACTCCCCGTTTTCGGGGCACCGGACCCCGTTCCCGCCTGATGAACAACCCGGGAGGTCCCTCCCGCGTAACCAGCCCGCCTAACGTCATGAGGGCCTTCTCCGACATGGAAAGGTCAGTGTCAGAGGAGAAGCCCTCGCCAGGATCGACCGACCCATTATTTGGCCACTTCATCAGCAGACACCAGGGATTTTACTGCGACAGATGATGCCCTGATGATGATTCAGGGCGGGGGGATAGGTATTGCATTTCCCCCCTCTCTTGGATATGATCAGCCCTAATCAGCGGTCAGCCATGAGCAAAAACTGTGAAAAGCCGGGGTATTGGCCTGAGTCCTGAATATTGATATACGCTTCATGAAAAAACTATTCGTCATTCTTCTGTACTGTGTTCTCCTGTTCCCCATCACACTATCGGCCCTGCCCGCCTCGGGGGAAGAGGCACGCCTGTCCGATATTGTAATCACCAACACCCGTGACCATCTCCTGGCCTATTTTACCGTGGAAAACTGCTTTACGCCTGAGCTGAATCAGGCCATCGAAAACGGGATCAAGACCACTTTTACTTTCCCGGTCCGGCTCTATGAAAAAAGGAATTGGTGGTTCGATAAGGAGATCGCCAGCAAAAAGATCCATCACAGCATCAAATACGACAACGTCAAAAAGACCTATGATGTAACGCTGTCTGAAAAGGACAACAGAACCATTACATACCAGGATTTCAATGAAGCCAAAAAACAGATGGCGGAGGTTGTGGCCCTGGAGGTCACTACGCTCAAAAACCTCAGGAAGGGCGGGCGCTACCGGATTCGAATCATGGCCCAACTGGACAAAATCGAACTTCCCCTCTACCTCCATTATGTCCTATTTTTTCTCTCCCTTTGGGATTTTGAGACCGACTGGCATGAAATCGACTTCCGGTATTAAAGCCCATGAAGCCTTATAACAGGACACAGAACCAGGAAAATAAGCGAAGACGCCGGGAAAGATATCTCATCGTCGCCATTACGCTTGTCATCATCCTCCTGACCTATCTCGGAAGGAACGTCTTCGATTTGGGCCTGGATCTGCCTATTTCAAACAGCATCCTCATTTTTGTCCTCATCGATATCAATGTCATCCTGCTTCTTCTCCTCCTTTTTTTGACCCTGAGGAATCTGGTCAAACTCCTCTTTGAAAGGAAGAAGGGAATCATGGGATCAAGGCTCAGGACAAAACTGGCCCTGGCCTTCATGACCCTCTCTCTCTTGCCCACGATCATTCTCTTTTTTGTTTCTGTGCAATTTATCTCCTCATCCATAGAGTATTGGTTCAGTTTGCCTATTGAACGCTCTCTCAAGACATCCCTCGAAGTCGGGCAGGGATACTATACTGATGTCACTGAAGATCTCCTGTCCCAGGCGAATAATTTGAGTCGACTCATCACTTATCACGGGTATATGCTGGTTTCTCTGGAGGACGAGGTCAAAAGATTCATCGAGGGAAAGCGTCTGGAATACCGTCTGGCATCCATCAAGGTTTTCTCACAGGATATGCAGATCAAGGCCGTTTCCCAGAATGAAAGGATTGACTTGAGCCCCTTCAGGGCGCCGGGCATGGATATCCTGAGGAAGGCCTATGAGACGGGATCGGATAACCGGGACATTCAATCCGCCCCCCATGGCGTCCTGGTCAGCGGGATCGTCCCCATTTTTTCGAGGACGCCTTCCAAGGCCGTTGTCGGTCTTCTTGTCCTGGAAAAATTCATTCCAAGGGCCTTTGTCAATCGGCTGGATTCGATCGGACAAGGTCTCGAAGAATATAAACAGTTCAAAATGCTCAAGACCCCTATCAAGGTCACCCATATGATCACCCTGTCCATCGTGACCCTGCTCATCGCATTTTCGTCGCTGTGGTTTGGATTTTTTTTATCCAAGGGTATCACCGTCCCTATTCAGGAACTGGCTGAAGGGACAATTCGCATTGCAACGGGTGATTACGACTTCTTTATCGACACGGAGTCAAAAGACGAAATCGGGGTTCTGGTCAATTCCTTCAACCGGATGACCATGGACCTCAAGACCAGTAAGATGCAACTGGAGAAGGCCAACGAAGAGCTCATCCGGGGAAACCTCGAACTTGAACAGCGCCGACTCTACATGGAAATTATCCTGGCCAATGTAGCCGCGGGTGTGGTCTCCGCCGACGCCGAGGGCAGGATCCTCACGATCAACAAGTCAGCGGAAAAGATGCTCAACATCGGGGCAAAGGACTTCATCGCCAAGAATTACAGAGACGTCATCCGGAACGAATACGTTCAGACCATCGACGGTTTCATCAAGGAGAGAAGCATTTCCGCAAAGGACTCCATGAAACGCCAGATCCGGATTACGATCGGGGATAAAACCCTCACCCTGCTTGTTTCATTGAACGTTTTGCGGGATGACCGGGGGAAATACCTGGGGTTGGTCGCGGTATTCGAGGATCTGACCCAAATCGAAAAGGCCCAGAGAACGGCCGCATGGCGAGAGGTTGCCAGACGCATTGCCCACGAGGTCAAGAACCCTTTGACTCCGATACAGTTGTCGGCACAACGGCTAAAAAAGAGGTATGGCCATATCATAGGCAAAGAGGACAAAAGAATCTTCGAGGAATGCACGGACATGATTGTCAGCCAGGTCGAAGAGCTGAAACGTCTTGTCAACGAGTTCTCCCTTTTTGCCCGAATGCCCTCATCAAACCCCACGCCGAATGACATCAAGGAGATTATCAGAGAATCCATCAGCCTGTACAAGGAGACCCAGAAGGTCGTCCGGATCCACTTTGATGATTCTGTGGAAATCCCCATACTCAAGCTCGATAGAGAGCAGATGAAAAGGACGATGATCAATCTTCTGGACAATGCCATGGACGCTATCGACGGGGAGGGGGAGATCCGTGTGGGTCTTCGCCATGACCAAGAACAGGGCATCGTAAAGATTGAGATTGCCGATAACGGCAGGGGGATCCCGCCTGAGCAAAAAAGCCGGCTTTTTGAGCCCTACTTTTCGACTAAAAAGCACGGCACCGGCCTGGGTCTTGTCATTATTAACACGATCATCAGTGACCACAAAGGATCCATCCGGGTGGAAGACAATACGCCCCGGGGGACGGTATTTGTCATCGAACTCCCTGTGGCGGTCTGAAACAGGCGATGAATTTTTGTTCAGAGGTGCCTTGAGATGTTGCTTTTCTTATACAATTTTACATGGACCCTGTTTGTTTTCCTCTCCCTCCCCCTCCTCTTGTCCCCGAAAGGACGCCGTTTTCGGGAGAGGATATGCGCGCAACTGCCTGTTGATCCGCCGGCCCATAAGACCCTCTGGGTCCATGCCCTTTCTGTCGGAGAGGTCATCTCCGCCCAACCCCTCGTTCAGGCCTTAAAAAGGCGCTTTCCCCGGAAGGAGATCGTCTTTACCGTGACCACGGTCCAGGGCATGGAGATCGCCAGGGACCTTGTCCAGGATGACGTCCGGTACCTTCTCCCCATGCCGCTGGATTTCTGGTGGTCCGTGAAACGAATCCTCCGGTTCATCAACCCCTCCCTTTTCTTGCTCGTGGAGACCGATTTGTGGCCGGGGCTCCTTTATTCGTTAAGAAAAAGGGGGATAGACTCGATGATGGTCAACGGTCGGATTTCACCCAAGACCCATATGTCCTACAAAAAATTCCGTCTGCTGGTTCGGCCCCTGTTGAACACCCTGGGAATCATTATGGTCCAAACGGATATCGACAGGCAGAGATTATTGGATGTGGGCATTCAGGGTGAAAAGGTGAGGACTTCAGGAAATATCAAGTTTGACCGGGATTGGCACCCCCTGGACAGTGATGAATTTGAATATTGGATGGAAATCCTCGGACTCGAACCGGAACAGATCCTTTGGGTCGCGGGCAGCACCCATCCGGGAGAGGAATCCACCGTTCTCAGTGTCTTTAAAAGCCTCAAAGACGCCTTTCCCGATCTGCGACTGCTTATCGCCCCGAGAAGATTGGAGCGGTGCGAAGAGATCTATCGAAGAAGCACTGAGATGGGATTCAACACCATTTTGAGGACCCGATTATCCCCCCCAAAAGGAGAGTACGAAGTGATTATCCTGGACACGATCGGTGAGTTGGGGAGAATCTACGGCCTTGCAAAAATAAGCTTTGTGGGAGGGAGCCTGACGCCGGTTGGGGGCCATAACATCCTGGAGCCGGCCGGATTCGGCCATCCCGTTCTCTTCGGCCCGCACATGCACAACTTTGAACGCATGTCACAACTCATGATCGAGGCAGGTGGAGGCGTGTGTGTGGCCAATGCTCTTGAGCTCAGCAGGGTCCTCACGGAACTCCTGGAGCACCCTGAACGGGCGGCGGTCATAGGTCAAAAGGCCAGGGCATTTGTTGAAACCCATCAGGGGGCACTCGATCGAATTCTGGACCATGTTGAAACGCGGGTTTCACTCTGATTCTTCTCCAGGGGCCATTGGTGTCAAAATTCCTAACATTGAATTTATATTTGGATGATGGACTTGTTGAGCGTCAGATTTATATTGGGTTCTCAACCCAAGCAACGGAGAGCGGCAAATTCTATTTTGGACAAGAGCCCGCAGTGTCCGGTTAGGATTTTGGTATGAATTTAGCCCTTTCCAATAACTGTGTGGAAATCATGATTTCCTTTCGAATTTTTCAAAGGGCTAAGGTGTTACGGATTTTGCATTTTCGATAAAATGTTCTGTCTGATAGAGTCCGTTGGGATC
>JBMNCO010000043.1:0-4528 GCA_049366815.1 Desulfatiglandales bacterium
ACCCCAAGACGCCCTTCACGCCATGAAATAGGCCCCGGACCGCGAGGCGCTGCGGCCGGTTTTCCTTCTCAGGATTGCCCCTCGATCGCTAATTTCAGACTGTCAATGAAATCCTGACTGACCTTCCTTCCCGCTGCGACGGCCTTCTCGGTATAGTCCAGTGCCTCACGGTACCGGCCTTTCTGGCGATAAACCATGGCCATCCCGAAAAGGGCCTCGCCCTGCGCGGGGTTCTGGACCAGGGCGTCCTGAAAGGCGTTTTCCGCCAGGATGAGTTCGTTCTTGTAAAAATAGACAAATCCGAGGTTGGTCATGGCCTCGGGATTTTTGGGCTGGAGTTCAAGGGCCTTTTTGTAGGCTGTCAGGGCGTTGTCCAGATCGTGCAGGCTGTAATAACAGAGCCCCATGTTGTAGTAGGACATGTAGGCCTTGGGGTTTTTCTCCACTTCCTTTTCATAGGCCTTTATCGCCCTGTTGTAGTTCTTGGTCATCTGATGGGCGTAGCCTAATTTTTCATAGATCCCCGGAAACTTGGATGGATCGATTTCAACGGCCCGCTCGAAGGACTCGGCGGCATCCGAAAACAGGCCGCGCTGCAGATAAAGATTGGCGAGATTGAAGTGGGGCCAGGCCTCCTTGGGATTCATGGAGATTATCTTGTTGTAGGTTTCGACGGTCTTGTCGAAATCGCCCGTGGACATGTAGGCATTGGCCAGATTCACATAAATGACGGCTTCCCCCGGGTTGTACTCCAGGGCCTTCTCGTAATAGGCCACGGCCCTGGCGGGCTTGCGGTGTTGCATGCAGGCCATGGCCAGCTGGAAATAGGCGGGTCCGGCCATGGCGGGTTCGAGCTGAATGGCCTTTTTGAAGGTCTCTTCCGCCAGGTCAAAGGCCCCTTCCTGTGCCTGTCTGGTCGCCGTATCGAAGTAGTCCCGGGCCGTTTGGGCCATGGCGGGCGTGTTTGAAAGAAACAGGATGGATAGGGCCAGGATGACGGCGCATGCCGTAAGATATGAAATGGTTTTCATTCGTTCATCTCCCTGAATAATAATTTGAGGCGCATGAATGTCGCCCTTTTGAGGGTTGCAGCCGCCTGGCTGTCAAACCCTACCGATATAGGATTGAGTGGTCTTGCGGTGGAAGGCGGATTGTCTTACAGGAATCGTCACAGGAATCGCTGACTGCCGCTGTGAACCCATTTTGTGTCTGCTTTTGTGCCCATTTAGTGCCACAATTTCCGGTTTTATGCAAGAGAATAATGGGGTCCAAGAATCCACCAAAATTTGTTGACCTCATTGATGACGGGGGAATTGGACGGTGGGTTCAGGCCGGATCGAAGAGTTGCTTCAATGGGGAAATCATGGTAGTGTCCATGCCGTTCTGTTTTTCGGGGCAGGCCGTTCAGAGGTCAGGACCCGGATGGACCGGGAAAGATTCAGGTCATGATTAGATCATTGTTGAGACATTTTCAGAAAAAAAGAGAAGTCGCCGCCAGACCCCTTCGCGATGCGCACTATGACCGCGCCTACCAGTTGTCCCTGAGGGAATGGCTCCTCTACCACCAGAAGGAAATCGTATTTGAATCCGTGACGTGGATGGGCCTGAAGATCTGGAAAAACCCCCTGGATGCCTGGATCTATCAGGAGATCCTCCATGATGTTCGACCGGATGTGGTCGTTGAAATCGGGAGCCGGTTCGGGGGAAGCACAAAATATTTCGCGGATCTCCTGGAATTGCTGGGGAACGGGGTCGTCGTCTCCATTGATCCGCACCGGGAGGAATACTCCCTTGTCCATGAACGGGTCATCGCCCTGACAGGAAAAAGTTCGGAACCCGATATCCTTTCAAGGGTCAAAGGGCTGTGCCGGGACAAAAACGTGCTGGTGATCCAGGACGGCGATCATGGAAAGGCGCAGGTCCTGGAAGATCTGGAGAACTATTCGGGACTGGTCGGCGTGGGAAGTTATTTTATTGTGGAAGACGGCATTGTGGATCTCTTCCACGGCGAAGACGGACTGGGCTTCAGGGAAGAAGACCCCGGCCCCCTCGCGGCCGTCGAGGCATTCCTCCGCGGCCATCCCGAATTCGAGGTCGACGAGAGCCGCGAGCGCTATATCCTGACTTACAATCCCAAGGGTTTTCTGAAACGCATTGGGCCCCCATCGAGCGCGACATGAAAGGCCATGCCATCGAAGGGATACGGGTCATTGAATTTTTGAATCCTTTTCGGATCGTAACCCACCTGTGGCGCTATCGCCAGCTCATCGCCCAGCTCACGCGCCGGGAGGTGGAGGGCCGCTACAAGGGGTCCTTTATCGGCATAGGCTGGTCCCTGATCCATCCCCTCCTGATGCTGTGTGTCTACACCTTTGTCTTCTCGGTCATCTTTCAGGCCCGCTGGGGCGTTCAGACCGGTGAAAGCAGACTGGATTTCGCCCTGGCCCTGTTTATCGGCCTGATCAGCTTCGGCATCTTTTCCGAGGTGCTCAATGCGGCCCCGGAACTGGTCCTGCACAACGTCAACTACGTGAAGAAGACCGTCTTTCCGCTGGAGATCCTGGTGATCGTCAAACTCTTCAGCGCCCTGATCAATGCCCTTTTCGCCCTGCTGGTATTTCTGCTGGGGTTCCTGATCATCCATCATGCGATCCACTGGACCGCCTTGCTGCTCCCCCTCGTATGGCTCCCCCTGGTGCTCTTTACCCTGGGTTGCGGCTATTTTATGGCCTCCATGGGCGTGTTTGTCAGGGACCTGGGCGCCGCGGTCACCATCATGACCACGATGCTCTTTTTCCTCACGCCCATCTTCTATCCCTTGAGCGCCGTGCCGGAACGGTTCCGGTTCTTTTCCAGGCTCAACCCCCTGGCCCTCTTTGTGGAGGACGCCCGTGGGGTCATGCTCTGGGGAAAACCGCCCGACTGGCCCGTCTTTCTGATATCCCTGATCCTGGCGACCCTGGTGTGGATATCCGGGTTTATCTGGTTCCTGAAGAGCAAAAGGGCCTTTGCCGATGTCGTGTGAGGGAGGGAGTGAAAGAAAGGGGTTTCAGCGTTGACCATGACAAATAATCCCGCCCTAAGCTCAGACCGGCTCGGGAAGTGCTACCAGATCTACGACCGGCCCATCGACCGCCTCAAACAATCCCTCTGGCGCGGCAGGAAACGGTTTTGTCGGGACTTCTGGGCCTTGAAAGACGTCTCCTTTGAGATCAAGAGAGGGGAGACCGTCGGCATCATCGGCTCCAACGGCGGCGGCAAATCCACCCTTTTGCAGGTGATATGCGGCATCCTCAGACCCACCGAGGGAAGCGTGCGCGTTCAGGGAAAGGTTGCGGCCCTTCTGGAGCTGGGGGCGGGATTCAATCCGGAATTCACGGGGCGTGAAAATGTCTACATCAATGCCGCGATCCTCGGCCTCAGCCGTTCGGAGACAGACGGGTGTTTCCAGGACATCGTCCGATTCGCCGACATCGGGCAGTTTATCGACCAGCCCGTGAAGAGCTATTCCAGCGGTATGTACGTCCGCCTCGCCTTTGCCGTGGCCGTCAATGTGTCCCCCGACATCCTGATCATCGATGAGGCCCTGGCCGTGGGGGATATCCGGTTTCAGCACAAGTGCATGGCCAGGATCAAGGCGTTCTGCGAAAGGGGAACCGTCATTTTTGTCTCCCACAGCATGACGGCCGTAAGCGAGCTCTGCTCCAGGGTCCTGTGGATGGAGTCAGGGCGGATCCGCATGGACGGCAAACCCCGGTACGTGATCGAAAAATACCTTCAATACATGTATGAAGGGGACGAGACCGCCGGCAGAGACAAGACCTTTGAAGACCTTCCGGCCAACACCGATCCGTCGCAGATGAAAGGTTTTTCATCCATCGGTGGGGCGTGCCAGCAATTCGGGAATCTGAGGGCGACGATAAAGGCCGTGCGCCTCGTGACCCCTGAAGGATGCACCAGGGTCCTGTATGCCGGTCAACCGTGCCGCATAGACCTCATCCTTCATGCCCGGGCCGATATCCGCCAGCCCATCGTGGGTTTCATCGTGAAGGATCGTCTGGGCCGGGAGCTGTTCGGCGACAATAACGCCCTCATGGCCCAACCCATCACCCCTCTGGCATCCGGGCAAGGCTATGTGATCTCCTTCAGCATCAAGACCTGGCCGAACATCCAGGAGGATGAATATCTCCTGTCCCTTGCCGTGGCGGACGGTTCACTCGAAGAGCACGAGCAATGCCACTATATTCACGACGCCCTGGTCTTCAAGAGTGTTCCTGTCAGGCCGACCGTAGGGGTCTTCTCTATGGTCGACAGCCGTTTCCGGATATCCGAGATGAGGGCGGCCGGGGGTTAAGGGGGCCGTTCACTCGGGGGGAGCATGAGGGAGCCCTCCTTCGGCATCGCCGCAGAGGATGCCTCTACGGTGAGTCAGGGTGGCCTATTGCAATGGAAAAGTTTTTATAAATTGTGTATGTAACTAGTCAGGTGGATAGGCTGTAGGCCTTTAGGCTGTGAGGTACTGCAGGAA
>JBMNCO010000044.1:0-1280 GCA_049366815.1 Desulfatiglandales bacterium
CCTGATGGCCACCCAAAGTGTCCCACCTATGGCCGGGTCAAAATGCCCCACCCGGCAAATCTGATTTTCTTTTAGGCATTGCCGAAAACGGCGACAGAACGTAAAGACTCCCATCTGTTGAATCTACAGAAGGGGGTAAGAAAGGATGAACGTTTTGAAGCCGCATTTACAAACGACATTAAGTACTTTACTTGACAGGGGGATCAGCCAGCGGGAGATCAACCGGAAAACCGGAATTCATCGCAGAACGATCCGTAGACACGAGCAACTGTACCACTTGCCTGGTGTTGACGACAACGACCATCCAAACTGTCCCACCCCGGCCACCGGCTCTTGTGAGGAGTCCGGTCAAAATGCCCCACCCCGGCCGCCGGCCTCGGAGGGAAAAACTCCGAGGCATGCAGTTTCTGCCTGCAACCCTCACCGTGAGTGGATCGAGGAGCAGCTGAGGCTTGGTAGAAACGCGACTGCCATCTATCAGGATCTGGTGGAACGGTTCGGGTTCCCTCACCGCTACAACAGTGTAAAGCGGTTTGTGCGGGGTCTTAAGAAGAAAGATCCCCGGCAGTATGACCGGCTGGAATTTCTCATGGCAGAAGAGGCCCAGGTCGATTACGGCAAAGGTGCCCCGAGCCTTCAGGCCAACGGGAGATATCGCAGCCCCCGGCTGTTTGTGATGTCGTTGAAGTACTCCGGCCGCGCGTTCCGGAAAGTGGTTTTGAAGTCGAGCAAGGAGACCTGGTGCAGGCTCCATGAGGAAGCATTTCGTTACTTCGGGGGTTGCGCGCAATATCTATGTTTGGACAATTTGAAGGAAGGCGTCATTAAACCGGACATTTATGAGCCTGAGCTCAACGTACTGTATGCCGCGATGCTGTCTCACTATGGCGTTGTAGCCGATCCTGCGAGAGTCAGGGATCCGAACCGAAAAGGGACCGTGGAAAATGCGGTCAAGTATACCCAGGATACCGCTTTGAAAGGGCGGAAATTTGAGAGCATAGAGGCCCAGAACGATTGGCTCAAGCATTGGGAGGAGCGCTGGGCGGCACGGCGGATCCACGGTCGAGCCAAACGGCAGGTAGAGGAGATGTACCAGGAGGAAAAGCCCTATCTGATGCCGCTTCCGCTGACTCCTTTTGCCTACTTCCGCCAGGTTACCCGAACGGTCTATGACGACGGCACAGTCCAGGTGGATAACGGTTACTACGCGGCAAGGCCTGCGCCTCTTTACAGCTCCGTGGTGGTAAGGGTCTATGACAAAGACATTGAAATCCTCGATC
>JBMNCO010000045.1:0-13539 GCA_049366815.1 Desulfatiglandales bacterium
GAGTGCCATCCTCACACGGTGGAAGCCGTGGGTTCAAACCCCACACCGCCCACCATCCAAACAACAAAGAGAGCAAAGGGTAGTCAGCTCTTAGCCGGAAAAGCCCTCCAGTAAGAGGGCTTTTTTAGTCCCCTTCACTCAGGTCTTCTCGGTTCGAAAATGCATAATCATCCCTGAACCCTTGAGTCTTTCATGAGACAATCACTATTTCCCCCATATCAGGATATTGACAATGAAAGCAATATGCCGGATCATACCTCTTGAGATCGCCGATTGAGGAAGACCTACGGGAAAAGAATGGTACGGCAAATTCTATCTTGGACAATAGTGCGCACGGATCCATTGTGAATAGGGGTGGAATCAAGGCCAAAACCTTTAGGGTCTTTCATGGAGGTTTCACGTGGCTCCTCGGGTTGTGGGTATTATCGTTGCGGGCTTTTCCACCGTTTTCGTAGCCTTTTCCATTAGATACTCGTATGGACTACTCCTGCCTGAGATGCTTGCCGGCCTTGGGATTTCAAAGACCGAGGCAGGCATCATCTATTCATCTTACTATCTCACCTATACACTCTTTTCCCCCTTCCTCGGCCTGCTCGTTGACAGATCCGACGCAAGGACTATTCTCACCGTCTTCGTCGTTCTCCTAGGTATGGGCGCCTATCTGATGTCAACGGCCACCACCGTTTTCCAGGCCAGCCTCTTTTTCGCCCTTGCGGGCATTGGACACTCTGCATGTTGGGCCCCCGTCGTGACGGTCGTTTTACGGTGGGTCAGTGAGAAACGGAGGGGCATCGCCCTCTCACTGGTCGATCTTGGAAGTACCGCCTGCATTGCATGCTGGAGCATCATGATCCCCCTGCTCATTGGACCCTACACTTGGAGAACGGTCTGGGTGATCTTGGGGCTCTCCGCCTTCCTGGCGGCAGGCATGAATTTCTTTCTCGTGAAAAGTCACCCTCCTGTGGATAAGGAACCTCCTGGATCCAAGGCGGAGCCACAGACTCGGCTATCGATCAAGGCGGCATATATTGCTATTTTTCTAAACAAAAAATTCTATATGATCGGTCTTTCATACCTGCTGATCAGTTTTTGCATCCTCATCCCCCTTACTTTCCTCACCGCCTATGCTACTGAAGAGTTGAGGATATCCTATCAATCCGCCGCCGCCTTGGTAGCGGTGATCGGCATTGCAGGCGCCGTCGGCAAATTGTTCCTCGGCCATCTCTCGGACACTGCGGGAAGGATCAAGGTCATGATGCTTTGCGGTGCCCTCACGGCTACCGGGGGCCTCGGTCTGTTGTTCTCTCAGACCTTTGCCATGCTTGTCCTCTTTACGACGATTTTTGGAATCGGTTATGGGACTATCTGGCCTGTTTATGCCGCTTCCGCCCGGGACCTGTTCTCGAAGGATTATTTCGGTAGTATTGTCGGCCTGTGGACGTTGTATCACGGGGTAGGCTCAGTACTTGCCCCTGTCTTCGCCGGCTGGACGATAGATGTTACAGGGGCCTATATGTGGGCATTTATACTTACGGTGATAAGCGCCGTCCTGTCATTGCTGCTTTTGTGGCCCCTTGCTGCGAGAGAGACCGCCGGGCCTTCAATGGAAACACAGACCACGGAAATACATTAGAAGCCAACGACAAGATTCCCAACTGATGTTTACACGGAGTTCACGACAAAATCAGTTATAACGCGCCACCTATTTCCCTTCTTTGATCCATTCGAGGAGAGCGGGAATTTCCTCTTTTTTCCATTCAGGAGAAATCCGTCTCTTTACAAAAGCGGCATATATGGCATCCATGACACTCAGTGCCCGGTCAATAAGGAAATACTTCTCATAAAAAAGGCCATCGGGGTCTTCATCATCGTCCAGCATGACTTTGGGAGTCTTGAACCCCTTGAAATTCATCCATTTGGAATCCAATGAAAAAGTCCATTCACCATCTCCTATAACCAGCTTGACCATAGCCTCCGTGATCTGTTTGTTTTCCGTCAAGGCAAACCGCGCCTCCCTCAGGTGAGGGTTGTCTCCCGAACAAACGATCTTCTCGATGCCCTCATCGCTCTCAGACTCCAGGATGATCCTTCGATCAAACCAGAGTTCCACGATCTCCTCTCCAACCTCAAAACGTCCGTTTTGGGTCTCACTTTTCCACCACAGCCACAACAGAAACTCGCGCCCCAAATGTTCACTCTTCCGGACTCTGTCCATAAGTTGCACGGTTAATCACCCTCCATTCCAACAGAATATTCCAGTTCCTCCAGCACACCTGGATCCACCTCTTCTCCTTTGAGAATATCCGAAGCCATTGAATGGGGGAAAACCGTCATGAGATGCAGGCCGAAGCACTTCAGAAAGAATTCCGAAAATTCATCGCACAGTTTGGTGCTGGTTGCCGCGAAAATAACCAAGCCGGTCTGGACATTCCAGATCATATCGTAAATATTGGAACGCGGAATCGCCCTCTTTAAAAGCTGGATCCACACTGCTTCTTTGATTTCCTGTCTCCGCTTTTTGGAAATGTGTTCCAGCTCTTCCGACGTCTTTATCTTTTCCTCCGCCTCCCTGCTGTATTGCCTCAGGGCCTTTGAAGGCACGGAACGCACATCAACCCGCCACGAGAGCGCAATACAGGGCTCCTTAAAATAGTTCATGTCTCCGAATGCGCTGTCAAACATGTCCATGATACTGACCCATCCGGTCGATCGCTCTTCATCTGAATTCTCATCGAGATTGCGGAAGGCATACCGGGAAATATTTTTCTGGAATATTTCCCTGTTTTCTTCGGAAATCCCGCCCTCCACCTTAAATCGCGTGAAGCTTCCTGTTCCATATATCAGGCTCATTCATCCCTCATCAGTGTTCGGTGATAAACACCCCTTCAAAGCTCATTGTCAAAACACCTCGTTTTCCGGCCCGAAAAGGTCAAAATCCATTTCAGGAAATCGTCCCGCGTTCCGATCCAACGAGGTGGCTGCAGATAAAATAAATTTGGCCAGAGGAGTAGCTCTATCAGAAGCGTGAGCCGCGTGTCAACAATTGGCTATCAATCGTCTCAAAATAAGGTCTTTTCCCCGGTTAAATACTTCCATCACCTTATTGCCTTCAAATTAAAAGGGAAGGAATATGTAAATCAGGAAAGTGGATCTAGTCACAATGAGCCTTACACTCCATCTTTCAGTCGAGCATTTTCCCCTACAATTTTTCTCAACCATTCCACAAAAATAAAAAGGATTCACCCATGCTCCGCGACAAACAAGAACTGGTTAGGGCTGAGAAGATTGAATGGCTGGCAAAGTCCATCTTCCGTGAGTTTCCTGAAGAGGTTCAGGGGCTGAAATTCCATGTCTTGGACTGCGGCTGTATCTATTATCAGAGAGTCTTCAGGGACGGCAGCCTTGATCCCAGGATATCCGTATACCGGGATGCAGGACGAGGCACATGTGATACTTGCATGCTCAAGGCCGTCCATTGGAGACAAATGGTCTGTGATATCGTTGTAGTCTACAATCTAAAATTCGAGGTTACATTCAGCGGTGACCCCACTGTTCAGGGCAAACCTTGATTCTCCTCCCCTGCCCACAAAAAACCCCCGGTCAGGACCGGGGTAACCGCCAGATGTGCCGTTGCTCAAATTGTTTATTCCTTCCTCCGAATTGTGAGAACAATGGTCAGTGCAGCGGGCACCATAGAAGTTATCTATTTGATATAAATTTTAAAAACTATATTTTTACTATTATCTTTGTCAATCTATTTTTAGTTTATTGTATATCTTTTTAATATTTGTTTATCCTGCATTGTTAAATCGTTTAATTATAACACATAGCAGGCCGCTTCAAGAAAACTGAGAGAGTACAGGGAAGCATGAGGAAGATGTTTCCTTTCATTTGATTCATGCGGGCCCCTCTGCCTTGGGCACCGAATGGGCCGCAAAAACAACTCAAGTTTTTCCTCGGGATGTCGATGTGAAAAGATAGGTACAGCCATAAGTTGCTGAAGGGCAAACCTTCCGAAAAGGAGGAACCCAAAATGTTTATCGATTCACTGGCCGGTACGCCTCCACCCCCAGCCTTGGATCTAAAGGTTGAAAAGAAGGAACAGACGGATGAGCCCAGGCCCGTCAAGGAATCCCATCAGAGCCACGATTCTCAACTCGACATGGCCAAGCAGAATATTTCCAAGAAGGGTATCCCCAAGCCAAGAGAGCAGCAAAGTTGTTTCAAGGCCGAGATTTATAATCTTAGGGGCGCGCTGCCCCAGGATGTCTTCTCAGGAGATGAGGGCGCGGAACGGCACGAATCGCTGAGTCTCTTGATCTGATCGTTTCATGCCTTTTCACTTTCATCCTATCTCATTAATTACACTATAATATTCATTTTTACAACCCCTTCCCTTTATCCATAAACGTACCTCAGAAAAAGGGTAACAAGGCCGAGATAAATCAACAGGCCCAGGATATCGTTTGAGGTCGTAACAAATGGGCCGGTAGCCAGTGCGGGGTCTATATTCCACCTCTTCAAGATCAGCGGCACAGCCGCCCCGATAAATCCCGAACTCAATATGATAATCATGAGCGCCAGGGCGATCACCGAACCCAGGCGGTAGTCGTCAAGCCATATCCCTACGATTATCCCAAGGATAACGCCGCAGATCAGGCCGTTCACCATGGCCACCTTCATCTCCATGAGGAGTCTTCTGCCCGTATTCATCAGGCTTATGTCGCCGGTTGCCAGCCCGCGCACGGCAACGGTTGAGGCCTGGGTCCCCGTGTTTCCACCCATGGCCATGATGACAGGGAAAAAGAATGAGAGCGCGATCATCGTTTCCAACGAGGCCTCGAACTGGTTGATCACAACTGCGGCGACAATGCCTCCCCCCAGCCCGGCGATCAACCAGGGCAGTCGGGCCCTGGATATCTTGAGCGAGGACTCTTCGGTTATCTCCTGATGGATCACGCCCGCCATCAAGGTGATGTCCTCATCCACTTCCTCCTCGATGACATCGATAATATCATCAAGGGTGATCCGCCCCACGAGATGGTGATATTGATCAACGACCGGGATCGTGACAAGGTCGTATTTCTTGACCAAATGGGCTACTTCCTCTTGGTCTTTGTTGACATCGACTGAAATCACCTCAGGGTTCATAACCTCCCGCACTTTCGTCTTTGGAGACACAAGGAGAAGGTCCCTCAGAGAAATGATCCCCACCAGCCTCTCAAATTCGTCGACCACATAGACATAAAAGAGATTCTGGACCTCATCCCGTTTTTCCCGGATCGTCTCGATAGCCTCACTTACATTCGACTCGGCCTGGACGGCAACGAATTCCAGGGCCATGATACCGCCGGCCGTATCTTCGGGATAGGGCAGGAGCCTACCAAGTCTTTCGGATTTGCCGTCATCGAGGGTCTCAATGATTTCCTTGGCCCGATCGGCGGGGAGGTCTCCGACGAGGTCTGCCGCATCATCTGAATCCAGTCCGCTTACGATTTTAGTGATCGCATCATTGTCCAGATCACTCAGGATGCTTCCCTGGACAGGGGCCTCGATCTCAACGAGCACATTTCCCGCCCCTGCAGGCTCCAGTAAATCAAAAATAAATAAGCGCTCATCGGATTTGAGATGCTCGATGAGATCTGCAACATCAGCAGGGCGCATGTCTTCAATCAGCTTCTGAAGAGGCTGCCGGTTTTCAGACCTGATATAGCTTCTGACATTCTCAACAAGCTTTTCACTAATGATCCGACTGGAATTCGCCACCCGCTGTTTCTCCTTATTCAAAATACAAACATACCGTGCCATCGGATCATCCCGGGTCCTGCTTGGAAAGGTCCTCGTGCACCACCTGCATTCGGGATCACCCGCCGCAATAAAACCCGACCGCCTACATTTCTTTGAGCTTATCCCAAACGAATTGTCTGATTTGTGAGAGGTCTTGGATATCCACGTCTATCGCCTGAAGCGGGACCTCCGCCCTCCCGGCGCTCATATGCCCTCCGGCAGAGCCTAATTGTCCAAAGAGCTTTTTGGCCATTTTCCCTGAATCGAGACGAAAACCCGCGTTTCTGAAAATGACGACAAGCCTGTGCCCATAGACACCCGAAACAATGCACCACGTCACCTCCGCCATCTTCAGAAAAAAATCCGCTATGATTACGAGGACGTCAGGATCACTCACCTTTCCCATATGGATAAAGACCCTGTCCTTGTAAAACCTTAGATTGTCAATGGCTGTCTTGAAGCTCGCCAGGGTTTTCTTGGTCATTTCGGAAAATTCTATTTTTTTGATCATATTAAGATTGGTAAAGGGATAGAGATATCTAAATGCCTCGATATCATTGGGAAGAGACGCTCTTGCAAAATTATCCGTATCAGTCTTGATACCGTAAAACAGTGCCGTTGCCAGCCTTGGTGAGGGCCTGACCTTCGCCGTTCGGAGATACTCTGTCATTATGGTGGAATTGGCTCCGTAGGCTTCTCTGATGTCGACAAAAGATCCGACGGAAGTGGGCAAGACGGGATGATGGTCTATAATGATGTCATATCTGTATTTACTGAGTCTCTCATCGTGATGGGGTTGGGAATCCAGAATGGCCCATTTTGTGATACCGGTGCTGTCCAGTTCCCTGATATGCTTCAGGTCCACCTTGAGCAACTTTATCATAGCCAGATTATCCGCCCGTTTAATGATGTTGGTGTGATAGATATGCACCTTTTTCACTCTCCGCCAGAAAAACCGCTTGAGGGCCATGGCACTGGCCATGGCATCGGGATCAGCCTTGATGAAAACCGCAAGCACGTCATCAGGAGACACCACCTCGAGCAGCCTCTTACATTTTTCGGTCTGGGATATGGATTTCGGGAATGGACGATCCATAATCAGATGGTTTGTCTCTTTCATCACAACCTCTATCCTCGGGGCATGGGTCTTCCCCTAAACATACTGGATTCTAAGGGAAAATGGGAGGTCAACCCCGGCGGGAGGGACATCGTGCATCTCTCTTTTTGTTATCACCTTATCGTACAGGCCTATAAAATTCAAAGGATTAAATCCGGGGGCTCTTCCCCATATTGACAAAATTTGGTCTCATCCTGTAGGATTCCGTTGATCGTGACACGGTCCACGCGTATCTCTTTTTCATTTCGTGCGAGATGACTCCCAGGGATCATTCATTTTGTCAATGACGGTTAAAGACCAGCCGAAATAACAGGCAAGGAAAGGAAACCCATGCGGGCATACCTGATCGACGAAATCCCGGCCGCTGATGTGAAGAAATTGAGAGATTTCCTGCACGAAAACACCATACCTTCCGATTTGGGAGCGATCTATTGGGTTCCAATGCCGCAAGATCTACTCAGTGAAATTCAGTATCAGCACTCGGAGTGCCAACCCTTTGTCTTTGCCGTTGAATTGGGTCAGGACTGGATGAAACTGGAACTCTTTATTCGCAGTCTTGCGGGTATGAGATGTGAATGTCAGGCTTATTGCACGTCTCAGCAGCGTGACTTTGTCATCAATTTTACCCACAAAATACTTGAAGATCTCAACGTAAGAACTTGAATGGATATTATTTTATATATGTTCTAAAGAACAAGCCTTAAGGTATGAATTTAGCCCTTTCCAATAACTGTTTGGAAATCATGCTCTCTTTCTGAAGTGACTAGCGGGAGCTTCGGAACGTAAGAAAGGGTGCATGATTTCCTTTCGAATTTTTCAAAGGGCTAAAGTGTTACGCCTTAAGAGCATTACCTCAACGAACTTTGCCCAGGAGCTGAATTCATGCGACAACCCTAATTCCCGAAAAGTGTCTTTCGGATTTCCTCTTTGATGAGCATTGAGGTATCCTTATCTCCAAACACCCCCACCCGGATTGAGACCTCCGTCTCCTCCGGCGATCGGTATTTCATGGAGATGACAACGGATGTCTCATCCGACCTTTGGGCTTCAATTTTTCCTTTGGTGATATCATGCTGCTGCTTCTTAACCTTGAGGTTCATCCCGCCGAGAGCCAGCAGGGTGGCATCCCAGGTCTCCATGTAGGGCGCTTCGTAGATCACCAGCAAGGCACCCTGGGAAAACTTGTAACCGGCTGCTCCGGCGGCACCGCCAGCACCCAGAAGTACGATCGGTGCGCAACCCGCCGTGCAGAGCAATAAGAGCCCCAGCGCGGCCCAATTTTTTTTCATATGCATTCACTGATCTCCTCATTAAAAGAACCCACGGGCAACCGTGTTATGTCCGTTGCGTTTTGCCATGTTGAATCAGGGGGATACAATCAGCCGATTTAATACTGTTTAGCAGAAACGATGTCAATAGAATACAATTAAATTGACTTGATTAGATTTATGTGCTAATCAGGAGCGTTTTATTTCAGACAATGATGGAGGCGTGCCTGATGGATTATAAGCAAACACTCAACCTGCCCAAGACCCATTTCCCGATGAAAGCCGATCTGGTCAAGAAAGAACCGGAAATGCTTGAGAAGTGGGAGCGTGAAAAACTTTATCATATGATACGCGAGATTTCCAGGGGCCGCAAACGTTACATGCTCCACGACGGCCCCCCCTATGCCAATGGCAACATTCATATGGGTACCGCCTTTAACAAGGTACTGAAAGACATCATCCTCAAATCCAAACAGATGTCCGGCTTTGATACGCCTTATGTGCCAGGGTGGGACTGCCACGGGTTGCCCATTGAGCACAAAGTCGACATGGAACTGGGGGAAAAGAAGGCATCGTTGACGCAGGTCGACATCAGGCGTTACTGCCGAAGGTATGCTGAGAAATTTATTGATGTTCAAAGACAGGAATTCAAACGGTTGGGCGTTCTTGGAGAATGGGAAAGGCCATATCTGACCATGAACTATCCTTATGAGGCCACCATTGTGCGGGAGTGTGGGAAGTTTGCCCTCAGCGGCAGCATGGTCAGGAGCAAAAAGCCGATTTACTGGTGTATATCCTGTCAGACAGCCCTTGCGGAGGCCGAGGTCGAATATGAGGAGCACACGACCCCTTCCATCTTCGTAAAATTTCCCATGATCTCGGATATCAGCGGGAAGTTGCCGGCATTAAAAGGAAAAGACGTTTATGTGGTCATCTGGACAACCACGCCCTGGACCATACCTTCCAATCTTGCCATCGCCCTTCATCCGGATTTCGATTATGTGGCCGTGGACACCGGCGACAATCAGGTTCTCATACTCGCTGAAGGCCTGACCAATATATGCATGGACAGCTTCGGGTTCTCCGACTACACCATAATCGAGACTTTCAAGGCACCCCTTCTGGAAAATCTCAAAGCAAGGCATCCCCTCTATGACAGGGAATCGGTCATCGTCCTGGCCCCCTATGTGACACTGGATGCGGGGACGGGCTGCGTCCATACCGCACCGGGACACGGTCGTGAAGACTATGAGACCGGCCTGCGCTACAACCTGGACGTCTACTCGCCTGTTGATGACGCGGGGAGATTCACCAAGGACGTGGCCTACTTCGCGGGTCTGGAGGTCTTTGAATCCAACGAAAAAGTCAACAAAAAGTTGCAGGAACGGGGCGCCCTTTTGAAACAAGAGCCCATCACCCATGAATACCCCCACTGCTGGAGATGCAAGAATCCCGTCATCTTTCGATCCACCGAACAGTGGTTTATTTCCATGGAAAAAAATGATCTGAGGGAAAAGGCACTAAAGTCTATCAAACAGGTCACGTGGATACCCAATTGGGGACAAGACCGCATCTATGGGATGATTGAAAACCGGCCCGACTGGTGTATTTCCCGTCAGCGTGCATGGGGTGTGCCTATCACAATTTTCTATTGCAGAGACTGCGGCTCCCTGGTCATCTCGGAAGAGATCGTCGAACATGTGGCGCGGATGGTGGAAAAGTCAGGGGCCGATATATGGTTCATAGAGTCTGAGGAGAACCTGCTCCCGCCGGGAACCAAGTGTTCCAAATGTGGATCATCCCAATTCAAAAAAGAAACGGACATCCTGGATGTGTGGTTCGATTCGGGTGTCAGCTATGCAGCCGTCATGGAGAAACGAGACTATCTGGACAGTCCCGCAGACCTCTACCTGGAAGGAAGCGACCAGCACAGGGGATGGTTCCACAGTTCCCTGCTCTGTTCCGTCGGTACACGCGGTACAGCGCCCTACCGGAGCGTGCTGACTCATGGCTTTGTCGTGGACGGTGCGGGCAAGGCCATGCACAAATCGGCCGGCAATGTGATCTCCCCGGAGGAACTCATAAAAAAGTATGGCGCTGAAATCATCAGGCTCTGGGTGGCCGGTGAAGACTATCGCGACAATATTCGCCTTTCCGAAGAAATTCTCCAACGCCTGACGGAGGCCTACAGGCGGATCCGGAACACCTGTCGTTATCTTCTCGGAAATCTCAATGACTTCGATCCGGTAACGGACGCCGTAGCCTATGGCGAAATGGAAGAACTGGACCGCTGGGCGCTCAACAGGCTCCAGGATATGAACGAACGTATCCTGAGGGCCTATGACAACTTCGAGTATCATCCGGTCTACCACAGCCTCCACAATTTCTGTGTTCTGGACCTGTCCTCCTTTTATCTCGACATCATCAAAGACCGTTTGTATGTCTCCCCTCCCAAGTCAAAGGCCAGAAGGTCAGCCCAGACTGCGATGCAGGAAATCCTGGAGGTCCTGGTAAGACTCATGGCCCCCGTGCTCTCCTTTACAGCGGATGAAATATGGCAGCACATGAAGGGAGAAGACCGCCTGCCCAGCGTACATATGGATCTTTTCATACCGGTCAAAGAAGAATATAGAGATGCCGCTTTGGCAGAAAGATGGGATCTCATCATGGGTGTTCGGCGTGAGGCCACCAAGGCCCTCGAAATCGCCAGAAGAGAAAAAAGGATCGGTCATTCTCTGGACGCCACACTGACGATCGGTCTTTCCAAAGGCCTCAGCGACAAACTGGCCCCTTACAAGGATCAGCTTAAGTTCCTGTTTATCGTGTCCGCGGTCAACATCATTTCTACCCAGGATCTTGAAGGTGTAGAGGAAAGCACGGATATCCCGGGTCTCAAGGTCAAGGTAGAATTATCCCGTGACCAGAAATGCGAACGCTGTTGGATACATGATCCGAGTGTAGGAAAGGAAAGCGAGCATCCCACGATCTGCCACAGATGCATGACGGCCATAAAGGAATTGGGGCAACCGGAAGCGTGAAAAGGGACTATTACCTGTTAACGATTCCCGCGTTGACGATCATTGTTCTGGATCAGGTATCAAAATGCATCGTCCTGCGCACCATCCCTCTTCATGGTTTTGTCTCCGTGATAGGGGGCTTTTTCAATCTGGTCCACACCCGAAATCGGGGTATGGCCTTCGGGCTAATGAACCGGCCGGGGAATCAATTGGGTATCATCCTGCTTGTCGGGGCCACCCTTGTGGCCCTGGCCATCATCCTCTTCTGGTTTTTCAAACTCAAGGAACAGGATCGCCGTTTCATTCTCCCCCTGTCCTTCATCCTGGCCGGCGCTGTGGGAAACCTGATCGACAGGATGAGGCTGGGGGAAGTCATTGATTTCCTGGACTTCTACGTGGGCTCCTGCCACTGGCCGGCATTTAACATTGCTGATTCAGCCATAACGATCGGCACCTTCTGGCTTGCGATTCTCATGCTCTTCCCGTCTCGAAAGACAAGACAGCAGAATCCACCGAGAAAGGCGCGCCAATAACCTCCCATGCATCCGGATCTTTTCAACATAGGGCCGTTGGCCTTTCACACCTATGGTCTATTCGTGTGCGTTGGCTTCATCACAGCCCTCCTCGTGACCGCAAAAATGGCCGAGACATCTGGAACGACTCCGCACCAGGTGCTGGACATGGCACTCCTCATCGTCCTCTGTGCCATTATCGGTTCAAGGACCATGTATATCCTTTTAAATCTGACCTATTACATCAACAACCCCTTGGATATGTTCAAGTTCTGGGAAGGGGGCCTTGGCTTTTCAGGCGGCCTTGTAGTCTCTTTATTAGCCATAACATGGTACATCAAGAGGCACCGTCTCTCTTTCTGGGGCACAGCAGATCTCTGGGCCCCCGCCGCGGCCTTGGGCCAGGGGATCGGACGTATCGGCTGCTTTATGGCCGGGTGCTGCTATGGCAAAAGCACGGATCTGCCCTGGGGAATCATCTTCTCCCACCCCAAGTCTCTGGCCCCTCTTCATGTGCCCCTCCACCCCACACAAATCTATTCCGCCCTGACCGGATTCATTATCTTTCTGGTCCTCATGTGGCTCCGTGCCAGAAAACAATTTGAGGGACAAGTCACTTTGTGGTTCCTTATTTTGCATAGCAGCGCACGTCTCCTTGTCGAGCGCTTCCGTGGAGACCCCAGAGGCATGGTCCCCGGCACGGACATGAGCGTCACCCAGTTGGTCTCGCTCCTCATTTTGCTGTCTTCCGTTTTGGGGCTTTACCTTATGAAGGCCCGAAACCGGGAGGGGCGTTACACAAACTGATATGCTCGTCCCGTTGCCCCCCCAATAGTTTTTTTGCTAAACTTTCATGCGATTTACATGAAAGGTGAAGTCATTTTTGTTGGGAAGATTGAACTCCTCAGGGCTATGGTATATTTTTCCAATCTCCTTGTGCATCATTGCTTCCGAACACATAGTGCGGTCGCCAAACCTTTGACGGCCTCCATGTATTCCTTGAAACCGCGAATGAAAATGTCGTTGTGATTCGCCCCGCGAATATTGAGCAACTGTTTATCAGGTGCCGGACTGGCCCTGTAAAGCATCTCTCCCTCGGAAAAGGGAATCAGATGGTCCCCTTCCGCATGAATGATGAGGGTGGGTTTATAAATGCACCGGATCTTATCGAGATTAAGAAAGCCGTCCTTTTCTCCCAGACCTGCCGCCCCCATGTCAAACCCCAGGAGTTCCAGGAGTGGCCGCGTTTGAGCAAAACCACTTTCAACGATAAGGCCTCCTATCTGTTCTCCGTGGTTAGCGGATAGCTCCAGTGCCGGCGCACTACCCAGTGATCGGCCCATGACGATCAAAGGGCCTATGTACCCATTATCAAAGAGCCACTTTACCAGAAAATGTAAAATCTCATGCGCATCACGCATCATTGAGGTAATAGTGGGCTTTCCGGTCGAGCGACCGTAACCACGATAATCTACCGGTAAAAAATTGATTCCTGCGCCGTTATAGAGAGGCCCTACCTCATCGTAATCCGCAACGATTTCTCCATTTCCATGGAAGAAGAGAATATTAGCCGAAGATTTTCCTGCCACGTGAAAACGTCCTCCAAGCATAACGCCGTCAGTTGTGGCAATGGACACATCATGAACGCCGGCAATTTGATGGGATGACGGCCGTTCAGCGCGAGGATGAAAGAGTGACGTTAATACTTCTGGACGGTCCAGCCTGGAGTAGTCAATTCCTGAGATATCGATCATTTTATCTTCGCCTCCAACTTTCGTTTTTTGTATGAATTTAGCCCTTTCCAATAAGTGTGTGGAAATCATGCTCCCTTTCTGAAG
>JBMNCO010000046.1:0-18722 GCA_049366815.1 Desulfatiglandales bacterium
TTTAATATCAGGTGTGTCATGGCCCTGCGGGCCAGGACATGAATCTCCAGTAGCCCAGTATGGTCCAGAACCAGAGGACCAACCATGCAAGGATGGTGATCGGGAGTCCGTATTTTATAAAGTCAAAGACGTCCAGGAGCCTTTCCCCTGTCTCCGGATCCCTCCCCATGCCAAAGGCAATGGCATTGTTGGGCGTACCTACAACGAGAAAATTGGCAAAAGAGGAGGAAAACGCACAGGCAAGGCCCAGTTTCCAGACATGGATATTCGCCAGTTCCGCCATGGGCAGGACAATAGGCCCCAGGGCTGCGACGGTTGCCCCGTCACTCATGAAATTGGTCATGGTTCCAGTCAAAAAGCTGACGCCCACGGCCAGGGTGTCCCCCCTTGCAAGGAAATCCGGAAGGAAGGCCACAAATGTGTTGGCAAGCCACAGGGCTCCCCCGGTGAATTGGAGACCTACCCCCATGGCGCAGGCGGCGGCATACAACCCTACCACATCGAGGGCGACGCCCTCCTGAATATCGTCCCATGTGATAATCCGGCAGAGGAACATGGCCATCACGGCGTACAGAGTGGGCCCTCCCAGGCCGGAGTGCTCCCCGAGGATGATCCAGGCGGCCACCAGGCAGACCAGGATAATCGCCATCATGGCCTCTCTTCCGCCGAACTTGGGCATCCTGGCTACTTCGGCCTTTACGATCTCACTGGGGTTCATGTCCTGTACCTTAAAGCGGCCCTTGCAGCGAATGTACATGTAGGCCCCGATAACGACGCCCATGAGCGGCACAAAGGGCATGCCGTATTTCATCCAGTCCAAAAAGGATATGGCGCGGCCATATTCCATGAGATACCCGACCATGATGGCGTTTCGTCCCCCGGCTGCAGGGGAACCCGGCCCGCCATGGTTGGCGGCAAAACAGATGCCGAGCAGGAGAAAGACGGCCAGTGCCTTGTCCTTTTGAACGCCGTACATCCTGCAGGTAACCTTGTATACACCCATCAGGACCGGGATCAGAAGCGCTACTAGGGCATGTTCTGAGAGGAAGCTTGCGGACATGGCCAAGAGGGGAATAAAGACAAAGGCAAAGGCCTTGGCGCTCTTGATTCGGCTTAAAAGAATCAAACCGATTCTCTTGTCAAGCCCTGTCTTGGCCACGCCTACGGCCACGACCAGGATCCCGAAGATGAAGAAGACGGCGTCCTTCATGTAGGCCTTGGAAATTTCGTTGATGGGAAGGATGTAAAAGAGGTACATCATCACGCCCACCAGGATGTCGGTGGCACCCAGTGGGAGGGCCTCCGTTCCCCAGAAAAAGACGGCCAGGAAAAAGATCGCCAGCATGATCTTGGCCAGTTGAGCCGCCTCTGTGTCGGTGAGAAGGGGCTTGGTTGCATGATGGGACGGCCTGGTTTCGGATACTTTTTCGACTTCAAGGGCATCCGGGCGCAGTTTTTTGTTGATGGTCTCCGTGATTGTGCTGCACCCGGATGGCAGATTGTACCCCGGGGGGTGGGTCTTTCCTACCAGATCGATCATACTTCTCGGCGGTGGGATGATGACCAGCGCCGCGAAGACCACCACAGCAATGAGCATAAGAACAGGCTTGTATCCCGGACTGCTGGTCCAAATGCTCTCCCTGGGTTTGACCTCCTCAAACTTTTGATGAACCATGCTTTTCTCCCTGCGATGCTGTGAATTCCGGTCGGCAAGGCATGAAGAAGGGTTGCCGTCGCCCTGCAAGTGAAAGGGGCCGGCATTCAACCCATGAGAAACCTCACCTAGATATCCCCGCTCTTTCTGACCAGGAGCCTGACTTCCGCACTTCTTATCCGTTCCTCCTGTGATTCCTTCCTTTTCCTGGCCCCCTCCAGTTTCGTCGTCAGGTCTTCAAAATCTGCGGGTTTCAGGAGGTAGTCAAAGGCCCCGAGTTTCAATCCCTCTATGGCGGTCTGTGTGGTTCCATGCCCTGTCAGCAATATGACCTCCACCAAGGGGAACCTTCTCTTGATCTCTTTCAGGGTTTCAATCCCACCCATTCCCGGCATCTTGATATCCAGGATCACCACATCCACGTCCTCTTTCTCGAGTGTTTCAAGACATTCTTTCCCACTGAATGACGAGAGGACCCTTTCTCCTACCTCGCTCAGCCTCAGGGCAAGCATTTCCACAAAATCTTTTTCATCGTCGACCAGCAGGACTTTTGTCGGGATCTTGATCATCACCAATCGTTCTCCTTAATGAAAAATCTCATTTCAATGGGTCGCTATTGTCCTTTATAAAGACTCTCCCAGTCTTCCCCGGGGCTGTGTCCCAGGACTTCCTTCTCCTTGCAGGACCTGGGCAAACCAATCCTGAAGGTCGTTCCTTGCCCCAAACGGCTGACCACATCTATTTTCCCTCCGAGTTTTTCCACGATCCCCCGGGTGACAAAAAGGCCGAGTCCGGTGCCTTCCCCGGGTGCCTTGGTACTGAAAAAGGGCTCGAATATCTTTTCCCGGTTTTCCTTTGGTATGCCCTCGCCGTCATCTACGACCGAAAGAGAGACACGATCCCCCGCGCTCTCGAGCAAGACATCGATCTTTCCGTTCTCACCGGTCGCGTGGATTGCATTGGACAGCAGGTTGATCAGGACCTGCCGTAACTGGTAGGGGTCGCTGAAGAGACTTATGGAATCGAGATTTTTGTCCCTGGTCAGACCCAGCTGTCTGTTGCCGGACTCCATCTTGACCAGAACGATGGCCTCATGGGCCAGTTCTTCAAGATCGACCTCCGAGAACTGGGAATCCGTTTTTTTCACAAAGCCCAGGAGCTGATGTGTGATCTTCCTGGCCCGGTCTATCCCGTTCTTTATCTTTCCCAGGGCCAGTTCAAAATCTCCTTTTCGGGGCATGTCCTCCAACTCTTTTTTTTGGAGCAGAAGCTGCATCCATCCCACAGCCTCGTGAATGATGGCCAGTGGATTGTTGATTTCGTGAGCGACACCGGCCGCCAGGGTGCCGAGCGAGGCAAGCCTTTCCGTGGCGATCATCTGCTGTTCCAGCCTGGCCCTGTATTCCAGCTCTCTGAGTTTCTCATTCTCCCGTAGGATCTTGTCATGGGCCTGTCGGATCTTGCCAATCAGGTGCTCCAGTTCAATGGGTTTACTCAGATAATCAAAGGCACCGGCCTTGATCCCTTCCACCCCATCATGGGTGGTCGCATATCCCGTCAGGAGGATGACCTCTGTCTTGGCATGGGCCGCCTTGATCCGACGGAGGACTTCGATACCGTTCATCCCCGGCATCTTTACATCCAGCACCACGATATCCATGGCGTTTTTTTCGAGCAGCGCCAGGCATTCTTCACCACTTCCCGCCTCTTCGGGTAAAATCCCCCGCTTCTTCAGACGCTTGGCGATCGTCCGTCTGAAATCGTCTTCGTCGTCAACAAGGAGGAGCCTTATTTTCTCCTCGTCCTGTATGCTCAGTCGGCCCATATCGCTGGTCAAAATGATGGACGGTCCCCCTTCCTTTCTAGATACATCATATGGGTCATTCTTGTCGAAAGCAGAGTCTGCCGCTCCGGGAAAATTGCGCCCCCTGCTTTCCGCCGCCCGGGCGGAAACTTCAATCTGACTGAAGATGCTCTTTTTTCATTGCCAACCCGCTGACTTGATTGAGACCGGAGCGTAAGAGGGATTTGTTTTGGACGCCAATGCAAATAGGTCATATCTTGGAGCTGTCAATCAGACCATGACACCCAAATCTTCCCGCCTTTCCTGATCCGGCTCAGACCAACCCCAGCAGTTTCCACCATACCGCAGCTACAATCACGAGAATCGCAAGGAGAACAGGCGTCGCGACGACGCCCACCCGGGTAAGATCAGAGGCCTTGAAGTAGCGGTAGCTGTATGCAATAGCATTCGGCGGGCATCCGATCACCAGGAGCATCGCAAAGGAGGTGGCGGTCCCGAGACACAGGGCCAAGACTGTCGGATCCACTCCCTCCAACTCAGCCATGGGAATGACAATCGGCAAGATCAGTGCGGCGGCCGCCACATTGGCCATGGCATTTGTCACCAGTGCCCCAAAGAGTCCCACACCCACAAAGAGCAGAAGCCATCCACCTCCCTGTACCAGTGGAAAAAAAAGGTTGGCAAAATAGGTCGCAGCCCCTGAATACCCCATTGCCAGACCGAGTGAGATCCCTCCCCCGAATATGAAAAGAGCGGTCCCCCACTCCAGGTTCTGATGGATGTCTTCCCATTTCAATACGCCGAAAAGGACCAGGGCCGCCACGCCCAACATGCCGGTGACAGAGTAATCAACGCCGTGAAGCCCCTTTGTCAACCAGAGTAGGAAGGCCAGGCCGATGATGATCAGGGCCTTTTTCTCCATGGACGTCCAGGGGCCGATCTCTTCATCGAATTCAGGAAGTCTGTATTTGGGGTCTGGACGGAATATGAGATAGACAATGCCGACGGATGCAGGGACTGTAATCAGGGCTGCAGGCATTGCGTATTTGACCCATTCCATGAAGGTGATTTCGATCCCCGTAAATTCCTTGAGAAAGGCCGCCGCGACCATACAGCGCCCGCCTCCCACAAGCGTCCCCATGCCCCCGCAAGAACAGGCGAAGGGGAGGGAGAGCATCATGAATTTTGCCGTGTTGCTGTTTGGCTCGATCCCCACGGCCTTCATGAGCGGGAGCATGGTCACGATGCCGATGGCACAGGCGGCGGCATCGTGCATAAAGGCGGAGGATATTCCAAGACCGACGGCGATGATGAAGGTAAAGCGGGTGATGCTGCTCCCGGCCTTTTTGATGATAAAATACCCCAATCGTTTTGTCAGCCCTGCCTTGTCTAGGGAAATGGCAAAAATGAGACAGCACATGATGAACACGACAACCGGATGCATATAGGGTGCCCAAGCCTCCTTCACATCGGCGACCCTCACGAGGACAAGAAAAACCCCGATGCATATGGCCGTTATTTCAAGGGGGATTGGTTCAATGACAAACAGGAAGACCAACACCGTGAGGATGGCCAAAAAACGCATAGCCTTAGGAGAAAGGCCATTGATGTATTCAATCCGGACGTCCCCCATGCCGAGTTCTTCAGCCTGTTTTTGGAGAAAACGGCCTGTCCCCTCAGGATCCCCTTTTTTCGATTCAACGACGTATCCTTCGGTCTTGCCGTTTTCCATGGCAAGAGGGGTAAAATGCTCATCGATGTGCCTCAAAAAGTCTTCATCGGGGTCCCCGATAATCCGATACTTGGTTCCTTCCGGTCTTGGCAGAAGGAAAACGACAAGACCCAACAAGAAGGCCAGAACGAGTTGAAATCCCTTGGATTTATAAAACATCTTTTCTCCCTTTTCCGAAATGAAACGGTCCTTGGGACAGGATGCCCCCTCGGATCCCTCGAGGCACTCGAGATTTTTCGAAAGACCACAGGCGGTGTCTTGCTTTTTTTAAAAAAGGGACTTGAGTGCGGCACGCCTCCGTCCAGGCTGGCGGCCGGAAGAAGGCGACTGTTTTTTGACGATTGGCCTTAGTGGAAAGAAAAAAAGGATTGGGCATGTGGCGGCCCTCATCGGCCGGGATGGGGATGAAAGGGCATACCGCTTTCCCCTGACAGGGAGATTTTATTAGACTATGCGAGCGTTTCTCTAGAATCATTGGCCTTGACTACAGTCGGATCTGACAGCTGCCCCTTTGTGATGAGGTATTCTGTTTTGAAAGCCCATTCTACATGAGGAATAGGAGAATCCATGCTGAATGGTTGAAATCCACTGTTCGAATCAATAAGCGCGAATCTGAGAGTGAGAGGGGGGAACGATGATTATGGAATAGACATAGAAATTGTTTTTGTAAAAAAAGAAACTGGGAGAGAGATCTCCTCTCTGGTCGTTACGGTAGTATGATCGCATGAAAAGCTTGCACGTGTCTTTTACAATGCGTTGAAAGACAATCTGCTGTGCAAAAGTCAGGTCAATAAGTTTATGTATACCCTAGACGCTTCTTTTTGCCAAGAGCAAATTGAGGCTTGTTCCAGAAATTTTGCCGGTCATTTTTGCATGGGTTCGGTCGTTTGAAGAGGCCGGGGAATTCGGCTCAGGAAAAGCGGTTTCCGAAAACAAAGGGCTATGGAATAGATTCACCGGCCCGGGGTCGTGGGGCCGGAGGACGGAGACATGTCATGATCAGGCAAACTTTTTATTTAGTGGTGACTTGAATCCGGGCCGTTGATCAGAGGCGTCCGGGGGATAGGGGATGGCGGGGTGTTGAATACGTCCGAAATCACATCCTTGAGGCGATCAACGCTGTTTCCTTTTTTTTCCACTAAGACCGCATTCATTAAGGAGGTTGGATGGGAGATATATTCCGGGAGATTTGTGTGGACGACAATTGGGAGTTCAGGGGTGCGGCTACGGACCTCATCAAGCATACCACAGTCACCGGTAAAAGGCAGATCAAGGTCCAGAACCAACAAATCGATCGCTGCGGTCCCATCCAACCAACTCAGGAGTTCTTTGCCGTTTTTTACCAACTGGACCCGGTATCCCTCTGTGGTGAGCTCCCGTCTCAGAAACTCACGCACATGGGGGTTTCGGTCGGCAATCAGTATGGTGATTCCCTGCTTCAAAGGTTTCCTCTCATCGCCTTATATGCTGTATATACGGCAATGTCTGTGCCAGGATGCCTGTTTGGGTGAATTTTGTGTAATTATTTGATAATAATACAGATTTTATGGGAAGAAAGAGCGCGTGTATGTGTTCGGTGAAGCGTCCGTGTCAAGTTGCTTTACAAATTGTAAAGCAGTCCCCGCCACTTCGCCGGTGTTTTTCTTCATAGGGCTGAAGAATCCTATTTTTTGGGCAATCTCGGTCCTGTCGGAACATGGGATTTCAGGAGATGGTTTTATACGGCTTTACCGAAAAACCCTCCCCTGTTACCTTTGGAGAATTTTTATTGCCCGAACATCTTCATAATACTACCGAAACTTCCCATGCCCTGTCCGAGAATGCCGGATACTATCCAGAAAATTGTGGCGGAAAGAAGGGCTGAGGCAGGCATGGTAAGCACCCAGGCGGTTATAAGATCCTTGAACAGCATCATGCGTACGGGTCTGTTCCGATGACCCGCCCCCACGCCGATGATCGTTGATTTCACGATTTGCGTAGTACTGATGGGACTTCCAATCAGACCGGCGAGGAACAGGACGATACCACTGGTGAGTTGGGAGTTGAAGGCATGGATAGGTTCGATTTTGAAAGCTCTGCCGCCAAGAATGCTGAGGAGTTTCCATCCCCCGGTGGAGACACCCAAAGCCAGAGAGAGGGCGCATCCCATAACCACCCATACGGGAACCGCAAAGCTTTTGATGGTGCCGGCGATCAAAAGAATCATCGTAATGATGCCCATGGCCTTCTGAGCATTATTGGTGCCGTGCCCTGCGCTGAGGAAGACCAAGCTGATCCACTGGGTTCGTCCAAGAAATTTACCCATGGCCTTACCCCCTTTCCTGGAAAAAAAGGCCGATAGGTGCATGGCCAGAATAGCCAGCAGGATCCCGATAAGGGGTGAGAAAAACAGAAAAAGGAGGGCCTTGAAAAACAATACCGACCAATTGACAATTTCCAGGCCGTAAGCGGCGACTCCGCTCCCGATCAGGCCTCCCAGGAGGGCGTGTGAGGAACTTGGGGACATCCCGACCCACCAGGTCATGAGGCACCAGATGATCGCGCCGATAAGGCTTGACAGGATGAGAAGCATCGGGGAAATTCTTCCCAAGGCATCGAGAGAGCCGGGAACTATAATCTCATTCCCTATGGTGGCTGCGACTGCAGAACCAAAAATGAAAGGGGCCACAGCCGTAGCCGAACAGGCCAGCAGCATGGCATTTCTGGGAGGTATGGACCGAGAAAGCACACTATTGGCAATGACGTTGAAACCGTCATGAAATCCGTTGATGAAAGCAAAGGCAAGTGCCAGTAAGATTGCGAGAATTGATAAAATCTGTTCCAAATGTGCCCCTTTTTCTTTGGCTCTTGACTCTTGACTCCGTTTTGTGGCGCCGGACAAGCCGCCGGCAAAATCCTTCGGTCATAACCGTGCGCCGGGCGGACTCACAGTGCCTGTATAAAAAAAGAACTCTTTGTGATTATTAACAAAAAGCGGGTAATAAGGTCAAGACAAAGAAGATAAATTATATACAGGACCTCACCCGTTCATGCAAAAAGGAAAACGGGCTTACGTCCCGCCTTAAGAGGCGTTGACAGCCCGGTATCGGCCATGAAAGGCTTGAAAAAGGCTTCTATTTCGTTTAGATTTAATCGCATTTACAGTTCCCAAGGGATGTTGAGAACAGACGCAACATCCTGACCGGACAGTCCCGAAAAAATGAAAGTATGTGGGGGTTCTTTATTTAGTGCCCTTTTTTTCTTATAAAAAGACGGTTCCCTTGCTTGTGTTCTGCCTTTTCTTCGCCGTCTCGGTGGGCATGTGGCGGAATGAACAGCGTCATGACAGGGAACTGCTGATCCGCCACACCGAGACGTCTGCAGAGCAAATAAAGATCCGCATTGAAGCCCTGATGAATGCTCGGATGGCTTCACTGCAAATTTTGGCGGAGAGATGGGTTGAGAGAATTCCGGCGGATTTCAGCCAGCAGCGCTTTAATCAGTTTGCAGAGGCCTTTTACGTCCACTATCCCGGATTTTTTGCGATAAATTGGGTGAACCCCGAGGGGGTCATCCAATGGGTCTATCCTCAAGCCGAGACCTCATACAAGGGGAGTTCGTTGTTTGCTTTGGCTGACTCGCGATATGTGGATATTTTTGAAAGAGTCCGGCAGAATCTGCAAATGGGAACAACGCCATGTGCGCCCCTCAGGGCCGGAGGCTCGGGTTTCCATGTGTTCTTACCGTTGATCCATGGAGATAGAATTCAGGGATACCTTGACGGGGTTTTCCAACTGGAACGGATCATTGAAATCGCCCTGGCAAGGCATATATTGGAAAATTTTTGGCTCAGAATTTATGAGGGGGATCGACTCGTCTTTCTGAACGGTGACGAGGTTGACGAGGAGCGTGGGAACGCCCCCCTGCAGGTGCTGAGGCCTATCCAATTTCCCGGAAAGGCACTGCGCCTTGACCTGCAACCGAAAGAGATGGTGAAGACCACCCCGGCCATGGCAGATCTCCCCCTTCTGCTTTTCGGCCTTGCGATTTCATTGATCCTTTCCTTCCTCCTGTATTTTCTGCTTCAGCGCATACAACTCTATCGGGAGGCAAGGGATCGTGCCCTGCACGAAGTGGGTGAGCGAAAAAGGGCGGAAGAAACACTGAGGAGGAAAGAAAGCGAGCAGGAGGCGCTGCTCTCTGAAATAGCTAAAAAAAACGAAGAACTCGAAACCTTTGTCTATACGGTATCGCATGATCTGAAAACCCCCCTTGTCACGATAGAAGGTTTCATCGGGGCCCTTCGTGAGGACTTCGGGAAACAGCTTACGGGCGACTGGGACACCTACCTGAACTACATGAGCGAAGCCGTCCGGAAGATGGAGACTTTGATCAATGATCTTCTGGAACTGTCCCGCGTCGGACGTCTGACCGAAAAAAATACGGAATTTCTCTTCCGGGAAGTCGTGGAAGAGGTTTTGGTCATGCTTCAGCCACAGATCCAGGAAAAGGGCATCGGCATTCATCTTGACAACAATCTTCCAGTGGTTTGGGGCGAAAGGAAACGCGTCCTTCAGGTACTGGAAAACCTGCTCTCAAATGCCGTGAAGTTTCTGGGGGAGGAAAACCCATCTCCCCGGATTGACATCGGGGTGCAGGTGCAAAACGGCCGGAAGGTCTTTTATGTACAGGACAACGGGATCGGCATTGAACAAAAGTATTTTGATAAGATTTTTCAGGTCTTTCAGAGACTTCCCCGTGCAAAAAAGATCGCCGAAGGCACGGGCATCGGACTGACCACCGCGAGACGAATCATTGAAAATCACGGAGGAAAGATCTGGCTCAAGTCAACGCCCGGAAAAGGCACAATCTTTTACTTTACCTTGCAGGATAAAAAAGAGGAGGCATAATGGATTATCATCCTTTGAATATTTTGCTTGTAGAAGATGAAGAGGCCCATGCGGAACTGACAAGGCGGGCTATCAGAAAGGCTGGAAACGCCAATCGTATTGATATCGTATCTGACGGGGAAAAGGCCCTTGATTATCTTTTCAACCGGGGCGATTATGCAGACAAGGGCAAGTACCCCCTGCCGGGTCTGATCCTGCTGGATATTAAACTTCCCGGCATGGATGGCGTGGAAGTCCTGAAAATTATCAAGGAAGATCCCGATATCAGGAAGATCCCCGTCATCATGCTGACCACCTCGGAGCGGGAAGAGGATATCAGGGGCGCCTATCATCACCACGCAAACAGCTATTTGACCAAACCGGTAGGCTTTAAGGAATTCGAAGAGAAGGTCAGGCAGATCGATTTCTACTGGATGCTGCTGAATCGCCCGGCTGCGGCAGAGGCATAGACATTCCTTTATTTCGTTTTGAGCCAAGGCAAGAAGAGAACAATGAACCCTCTGACACTGGTCATCATAGAAGATGAAGAGGCCCATTTTGGACTCATGAAGCGGACCATTTTGAAGGCCATGCCTGAGGCCAACATCCATCACTTTCAGGACGCAGACACCTATCTCAATCGTCTCAATGAATTGCACCCTGACATTATTATTACGGACTATCTGATACCGGGTATGACAGGTATTGAATTCCTGGAGGCCCTTAAGGAGGCCGATCAGGATACCCCTGTGATCATGATTACGGGTCAGGGGGACCAAAACATTGCGGTTCAGGCCATGAAATTAGGGGCCTGGGATTATATCGTAAAATCCCCTGATTTCTTCACGCTCTTGCCAAGCGTCGTCCAAAAGGTGGTGCGGGAGGCCCGATTGAAAGAATCCCTCAGGGATTCAATGAAGCGGTTTCAAGACCTGTCGGAAAGGACGTCGGACTGGATTTTTGAGGTTGACCCGGAAGGAAGAATCGTCTATTCCAATGCCGTTGTTGAAGATATCCTAGGCTACCGCGTCGATGAAGTGATCGGCACCCCCCTGTATGCCCTGTTTCCGGAACGGAACAAGGTGATTGCAAGACATAGAATCCTGAAATTCATGGAGGCGAGAAAACCCGCTGTTTCCATAGAACAAAAGCTTCGCCATAAGAACGGCCACGATGTCATCATAGAGTCCAACGCAGTCCCCTTTTACAGTAAGAACGGAGACCTTCAGGGATATCGGGGCATTCATCGGGACATCAGTGCAAGAAGACGAGCGGAACAGATCATTCGTGAAAGTGAAGAAAAATTCAGGAGGATCTTTGAAGAGTCGCCCATCGGTATAGAGCTCTATGATTCCCGGGGAATATTGATTGACGCCAACCCCGCCTGTGTAGAGATTTTCGGCCTGGAAAATGTGGAAGAGCTTCTGGGTATCAGCCTTTTCTTCAACCCCAATCTTCCCGAAAAGGCCAGGAACTGGCTCCTTAGGGGCGAGACGGTGAAATACGAGATTGCCTATGATTTTGAGAAGGTGAGACGACATAACTACTATCGAACACACAAGACCGATATCATTCATCTTGATATGCTTCTGACCCATTTAAGGCGCAGGGAAAAGGATGCCTCGGCCGGTTACCTCATGCTCATTAGGGATATCTCACGCCGGAAAAAGGTGGAAGAACATGCGCGTCGCCTTTCCCAGCAGTTGATGAAAGCGGCGGAGATAGAGCGTCAACGTCTTTCCTGTGACCTCCATGATAATCTTGCCCAGGATCTCTCCACGCTGAAAATCAGTCTTGACACCCTTTTTGACGACTACCCCGATGCCCCCCGGCAAAAAAGGGACCGGCTTTTGGAACTCTCCAGGAGGGTACAGGGGATCATTATGTCCGTCCGCAACCTGGCCTATAATCTCAGCCCGGCAAGCCTTACCCAACTGGGCCTGGTTCCTATTGTTCAGCAATATTGTGAGGAGTTTTCTCAAAACAACGGGGTCAAGGTCGACTTTTTCTCTGCAGGCATGGATGGTGTCAGGTTGGATTTCGATACTGAAATCGGCCTTTACCGTGTTATCCAGGAGGCCCTGAACAATATCAAGAAACATGCGGGGGCCGGGCGTGTGACCATACGCATGATCGCTTCATTTCCGGAGATCATCCTTCGCATAGAGGATGACGGAAAAGGATTCGATCTGGAAAGTCGCCTTGAAGAAACCATGAACGAAAGAAGAATGGGAATTCGCAGCATGGAGGAAAGGATCGCTCTCCTCCAGGGTAAGATCAGGATCGATTCAAGGCCCATGAAAGGAACCAAAATCGTGGCGGAAGTGCCTTATAGGGAGAGGGAATTTGGGCCCCAGTAAAAGTGTTTTGATAATAGACGATCACCCCCTCTTTAGGGAGGGCCTTAAAACCCTGCTTGCGCGACAGTCCGGATACGAAGTTGTGGGAGAGGCGGGAACCGCTGCCGAGGGACTGACTAAGGCGAGAGAACTCGGCCCCGATCTTATCCTCATGGATATCTCCCTGCCGGATGGAAACGGTATCGAAGTGACCCGTGATATCTTGCGCGTATTCTCTCAAGCGAAAGTGGTCATCATCAGCATGCACTCGAAAATCGACTATATCTCCGAGGCCTTCCGTGTGGGAGCCAAGGGTTATGTGGTCAAGGAGTCGGCCACTGAAAGGCTCGTGGAGTGCCTTGATGCAGTCTCCAAGGGTGAATTTTTTATCGATTCCTCTCTGTCTCAGCACGTTGCCAAGAGCCTTATGCATTTTGAGGATAGAGAGACAAGAATCAGGGATGGCGGATATGAGACCCTCACACCCAGGGAACAGCAGATCATGCGACTTATCGCGGAGGGATTGCCCACTAAAGACATCGCCAACAAACTATTTATAAGCCCGAAGACTGTTGAAAACCACAGGGCCAATATCTTGAGCAAACTCCAGCTTCACAGCACCATGGAGTTGGTTCGTTACGCTGCAAAACTCGGCCTTATTGATGTCGATCTCTGGAAGACTTAGGCCCTCAGAAAACGTTCCCCCGGTTTAAATCCTTCCGGGACAGTATTCCGACATTGAGGGGCTTTCCCGCTCAGGATGGAAGCGTCCCTCTGTGGACGTGGATCGTCCTCCATGGGCGGCGGAGAGTCTTTTCATGACAGCAGATAGGTGGAACCCACGCTGTTGAGGACAAATGCGGAGGGAAAGGCCTCGGAAAATTTTTGCGTGGCCTTCCACCCTGTGCAGTGCATGGGAACGAGCCATTTCGGGTCAAACTCTTTGATCGCTGCGATGGTCTCCCCGATGATCGGTTCAAACAGTCGCCCGCCGAGATGAAATCCGCCGAGAATTGCATGAATGGTTTTGATCCCGGTTATCTTGCGCGCATAGTGAATGGTATTGACGATGCCCGAATGGGCGCACCCCGAAATGACCACCAGTCCCTTTCCACGGAGATGAACCACCAGGGACTGATCGTCGCTGATGGGGTCCTGAACCAGCTCGCCGTTTCGTTCCATCTTGGCCGGCGGAAAGCCCTTTTCAAAGGCCGTTGTCCGATCCACCTCGCCGGTCACAAGGATCATTCCATTCCCCAGGGGTACGGGCTCGGGGGATTCCAGGATTTCAATCCGTTGCGCTGCCAGTTCTTCTCGTTTCAGGGTATCAGGAAAACGGTCCAACCGCCCGCTAGGCTGCATTTTGTAGCGCGGGGATTGGAAGGCCGCAGGATGCACCACCAAAGGGACCGGCCGGGGAAGATCTTTGAGTATCGGATAAAGGGCTCCCGTATGATCCATGTGACCGTGACTCAGAACGATCGCCTCGATATCTCCGAGGTCCAGACCAAGGTGGTTGAGATTGTGGGGCACCCCGATCTCGGTGTGACCCGCATCAAAGAGTATGGAATGTCTTTCCTCGCCCTGGACCACCGTCACGAGTAAGGACAAACCGTGTTCGGCCACCAGGGTATCTTCACTGATGAGGCCGTTTTTGGCATTCGGGGGTCGGGTGACGATATCCCCGCTCTCGAGAAGGACGTCTGAGTAATTGTCCATCAGGGCGACGACCGTGATCTGTTCTACTGCTTTCAAGGGTTTGGGCAATCTGTTTCCCACTTCCCGTCTCCTTTCTGCTGGTCTGCCTTCAGAACTGAGGGTGATTGCCTTAGTCGGCGACAGGTGCAGAACAAAACGGGTCTGGCGGCCGCCAAACCCCGGGGTTCCACCCGGCGAGGGAGTTTCGGCCCGGAAAGCTCCCCCGCATCCGAAAAGTGGAAAAAAGCGGGCTCAGTCTTAGAAGGTTTAATAGGTCGTTTTGGGCAAATGCGTCTCGGATTTGGTGAGCTCATCGTAGCAGATCATCAGCCTGCCCGCCACGATCCCCGCCAGCCTGCTCATGATGTGGAGACCTTCGGCGGGGTGTTTTGTGAATAGCCGCATCAGACGTTCTGCGTCGAGCCTGATCACCTTGCTGTTTTTTTTGCACGTGGCGTTTGCGGTGTACTGTTTGGGTTCAACCAGTGCGGACCACCCAAAGACAGCGCCGAATTCATCCACGGAAAAGGAGAGTCTTTGTTCCCCTGGAACGGTGAGCTCTACAAGGCCCTCGGCCAGGATATAGAGGTATTCCGCAGGCTCGCCGACCTTGAATAGGACATGCCCTTCGTTCAGGACCTCTTCTGTGGATATCTCGGAAATCTCGGTGTGGATGTGTTCCGGTACGCCCTTAAAAAGCTCTGATTCCCTAATATACATGGAAGATCACCTCCTCTCTCTTCGGTTGACTTCGTGAAAACGAAACCCCATCGCCATCCTGAGAGGCCCCGGGCTAATCCCCCGAGGGGGGAACCCCTCTTCTAAAGGTTTTTTCAGTCTGGAGCATCCCTTTGCCTTTGATCCGTGGGCAGATCAGGTGGAACTCATATTTTATAGTTTAAACCATTTTGAAGTCCAGAGGCGAGAAAAAACAGTGCCATAGAAATAGCCGTGAAGCATGGCATTCGACCTTTCATCAGCCTTTTCGATTTCCCATTGCCCCCACAACCAGTTCCGCGATATCCATCACCCTGAGCTTTGCCTCCAATCCTTCCAACTTGACGGCATCTTCCAACATCCTGGCACACTGGGGACAGGCCACAGCCAGGATAGAGGCCCCGGTCTTTGCAGCCTGCCTCACCCTGATCCGATTGGGGCTGTCCTCTCCTCCTCCAAGGATATCTGTAAAAAAATTCCCGCCCCCTCCGCCGCAACAGAAGGCATTTTCCCTTGTCTGTTTCATCTCCAGGAGTTCAACCCCGGGAATGGATCGGAGGATCTTGCGCGGTGCCTCGTACTCTCCGGCGTGGCGACCCAGATAACAGGGATCATGGTAGGTCACCCGGGCATCCAATCCCCCCAAGGGCAATCCCTTGTCCTTCAGATGAGATGCGAGGAGCTGCGTATAGTGGATGACCTCGAATTTCGCTCCCAGGCCGCGATACTCCTCCCGAAAGGCATGATAAGCATGGGGGTCCAGTGTGATGATCCTCTTTACGCCCAGATTTTCGAAAAGTTCGATATTTCCCAGGGCGAGGGCCTCGAAGAGGCCCGTCTCCCCCAGGGTCCGGACCTCATTGCCGTCACATCGCTCCCGGTCGCCCAGAATGCCGAAGCTCAGGCCGGCCTCATAAAGCAGGGTCCCAAGGGCCCTGGCCATTCTTTTCCCTCGTTCGTCATAGGAGCCCACGCAGCCGATATAGAGCAGATAATCCTGTCCTTCATAGGGTTCGACCGGGGTCCCTTCAGCCCATGCGCCCCTTTCCTTTGCCGGTTCCTTGTAAGGATTGCCATGGATATGGATGCTCTTGAAATAATCCCTGACAAGGGGCGGTATCCGGCCGTCGCTGACCATCTCTTCCCTTGCCGCAATAAAGATATTGACCAGGTCTTCCTTGAAGGTGAAGGCGCAGTGTTCCACGCAGCTCCCGCAGGTGGCGCAGGAATACAGGATCTCCTGGAGGCGCTCACTGATCTGAATATCCCCCTTCAGCCATGCGCGAATGAGCCACATCCTGCCGCCCGGGGCAAAGGTGTCAAACCTGAATTTCCTGTATGAAGGACAGTTGAATTCCGAATAGTCGCTCGTAAATTTGCACCAGCCGCAACGAAAGCACCGGTGAATAATTTCCTCATGTTTCATTTAGGTGACCTCCGTGACTTCCCAGTTGCCGGGGTTCATGATCCCCTTGGGGTCCAGATTCCGCTTGACCGTTGCCATGAGGCGTCGCGTGACGGGGTGCATTTTTTCGAGGGCCAGTCTCTGTTCGTCGACCGAGGGCTTCCAAAAGACTCCCCCTGCGGATAGGGCGTACTCGCTGACCTCGCGAAGGGCGGCCCTTGCCCGCTCCATCATGTCCTCGTCCGCCCGGTTGAAGGTAAAGGCGAAGGCGAACATCATGGCATGCCCCCGCCCGATGATCCGAACCGTGGCATGGTATTTGAGGTCGTATCTTTCAGCCACTTCATCCAGCTTTCGTGTGCACTGAGGATATTTCTCCACAAGGATAATGGGTCCCGAGTACTCGAAGCCGCCCCCCTTGGTTACGTCTGCAAAGGTGCTGGCGCTCTGCTGGGGCATATCCAGGAGGGACTTTTTCATCCCGGCCCCCACGGACATGAATCCGCCGTCCCTGTTTTTGATGAAGGGGTCCAGGGCGTGGAAGATCGTCTTTTTCTTGAATTCCAACTCCTCTTGCGTATCGCCGGTAAAATAGATGACGATGTGGTGATTGTCCTTGAAGATCATGGGCAGGGGCTGGGCGAATATGTTGATGTCCTCCGCCATCTCCGTGTGGGTGATCTCATAGATGATATCCGGCACAAAGTCCGGGCTGTCCGTGATGAACATTTCCACATCACGCATCTTCTTCCTGGGATAAAGCTTGACTCCGACCTTGGTGATGATGCCTGTGGCTCCGAACCAGCCCAAAAACAGACCGGACAGATCCGGCAGGGGCGCCCCCTTCGAAAACCAGTCCGGGGACAGGGAAGAGGAACCGATCAAACACACCTCACCGTCCGCGAGCACCACCTCCAGGCCCGAGACCATGTCGGAATTGAATCCGTATTGCTGCGTAAGCCTTCCCTGCCCGTGGATCATGACGTTGGCCGCAATGGTCGAGGTGGCGGGGGAGTCCGGAATGCTGAAACGAAGCCTGGGGTGGTGTTCGTCCAGATGGGCCTTCAACTTTCCCGTGGATGTGCCGCCCTCAACGACGGCATAACGGGCCCTTTCATGGACCTCCAGGACACGGTTCATCCGTTTCATGTCGAGGACAATGCCGGCTTTCAACGGGATACACAGCCCCGTAAGGGCCATGCCGGCCCCCACGGGCACAAGGGGGGTCTTCTTTTCACCGGCAAGGCGCACGATCGCCTGAATCTGTTCCACGGATTCAGGCAGGACCACACAGTCCGGCGCATGAGCGGGCATCAAACCGGGATCACGTCCATAGAAGTAGAGCTCTTCGGCCTGATCAGAGACAAAGCGTTCCCCCACAATATCTCGAAGCGCATGGATCATATCGCCCATATCACACCCCCTCTGCATGGGGTCTCTCGCCTATTGCCATGCGGCAGAGTTCCACCATGTGGATCGGTTTAATGCCCCTCTGCAGGACCTTTTCACTCAGGGCATTTTCACAACCATGGCAGTTGAAGACACAATATTCGGCGCCGCTGTCCACCATGTCCTGGATGTTCCGGGTCTGCACGTCGGTCGCCAGATCGTAACCGTACATGGCCCTGTAGATGCTCCCGCAGCAGAGGGCGTTTTCATCCTGATAGGTCCTTTGGACCAGTTCCGCCCCGATAAGATCCATGATCTTTTTGACATAATGGTGCGTATGCCCACACAACCGGTTGGAACAGGGCCTCTGGTAGGCGACCTTGATATCTAGCGGCGCGATCTGATCCCTCAAATCCTGCAGCCGCTCGTACAGGTATTCGAAATAGTGGATCGATCTGAAGGGGACCTCCATCCCGAAGGCCGGGGCGAGGGAGGTAAAGGCCCCATAACATTCGTCATGCAGGAAAACGACATCCTGGACCCCCAGATTCCGGATATTCTCGATGACGCCGGGCAGTCGCTCCTTGAAGGTCCTGGTGTTGGCAAAGTGGATATAGACCACATTGCAGAAAAACTCCTGCCCGAAAAAATAAGCGGGCATGACATCTTCGAAAAGTCTGCCCTTTACGATCTCCTTGAACTGGGGCATAAACCCGAAGGAAAGGGCCTTATCTCCGAGTTCTCCCTTCTCGAACCTGCCCCGAGGTTCCCCGATATTGATCCATTGCCGGTTGATGGCCCGGGGGGCCGTGAGGATCCCCTTGTCTTCACGCCTCTGGGTGATGAGGTAAAAGGGGTGGTTACCCCGCCGACAGTATTCTTCACAGGCATAGCAGGTCACACAGTCCTTGAGCACCGGTGAGTCTTCTCCCCGGTAGATCCTCAGCATCTCTTCCCTCGCCTCGTCCTTGCCTATCTCCAGGTATTGACACTTCACCAGGCAGGATCCGGTCGGACAGGATGCACATACCGTCTCATCAAATCTCAATTCGAACATCAAAGCTTCCTTCCATCAGGTTAAGCAATATCAAAAGCATATGATATCAAGTTGTTATA